>NZ_JBSFNQ010000056.1:0-52043 GCF_053981115.1 Streptomyces sp. NPDC003691
GCCACCACCCACTCCTGGCCGGGCGGCGCGTCACCCCGCCCACCGCCGATGTGACGCTCACCAAGCGGGCCGACTGACCGACCCGGGTGCCCGGGCCCGGAGGCCCCACCCCGCCGGCCGTTGTGCGGTCACCGCGGCGGGGGCGGAGCGGGGTGCGGCTCAGTGGGAGGGGGTCTCCGGGGCCATTCTGCTCCGGACCGCGGTCTGGACCTCGGCCTCCTCCGCCGGATCGGCGGCCAGGCGGCGCAGGCGTTCGGCGACCCGCAGATCACCGGTCTCCGCGTGCCGGGCGGCCACTTCCCTGGTGGTCTCCTCGCAGTCCCAGAGGCATTCGACGGCGAAGCCGGTCGTGAAGGTGGGGTCGGTGGCGGCCAGGGCCGTGGCGGCGCGGCCTCTCAGCCGGGAGGAGGCCGTTTCCCGGTAGACGTGGCGGAGTACGGGCGCGGCGCAGGCGATCCCGAGCCGGCCGGTGCCGTCGACCAGGGTCCACAGCAGGGGGGCGTCGGGGCCGTCCGCGCGGACCGTCTCCCGCAGGGCGCCGAGGACGAGCATGCTGTCGCCCGCGCCGCCGCGGCAGGCGAGCACTCCGGCGGCGGAGGCGCCGAGGGCGTCGGGCCGGTGGATCCAGCTCCGGGCCCGGTCGACGGCCTCTTCGCCGCACATTCGTTCGAAGGCGGCGACGGCGGCTTCGGCGACGGTCCGGGAGCCGGTGGAGACCGCGTGTTCGACCAGGTCGAGCAGGACCGGGTCGCGCCGTTCGGCGAGATAGTGCAGGGCGGCGCAGCGCGCGCCGTCGCCGCCTTCCCGGGCCGCCACGACGATGGCGGGCCGGTCCGCTTCGACGGCGACGGCCGACAGGCAGCGGGCGGCGGGCACATGGAGCGGGGTGCCGCGCTCCAGGCCCTGGTCGGCCCAGTCGAAGACGGCCTGGACGCTCCAGCCGGGCCGGGGGCCGGTGGGGCGCAGCTGGCGCTGCCAGCGGTCGAAGGAGCCGGCTTCCCGGGCGGCGCGCACCCGGGCGCCGATACCGGGCCTGGGGTCGTCCTCCCAGAGCCGCCACGGCCGGGGCTCGTAGGCGTCGCGCACGGTGGCGGCCAGCTCCGCTTCGCCCTCGGGCGTGGCGGGGAAACGGCCGAGGACGGGCTCGGCGAGGGAGCGCAGGCCCGTGTCGTCGTCACGGAGCGCCAGCTCGTCCAGGGCCCACTCCCAGTTCGCCCCGCGGGTCGCGTAGTCGCGCAGGAGGCGGAGGGCGTCCTGCCGTCCGTACGAGGCGAGGTGGCCGAGGACGGCGAGCGCGAGGCCGGTTCTGGCCTCGTCGGTGTCCAGGACGTCCTCGGCGTCGCACAGGTGCCGCCGGATCTCGTCGAGACCTCCGTGGAGGTCGAGGTAGAGCCGGGCGTAGTACAGGGAGCGGTTCTCGACCTGCCAGTCGTGGCGGGGGTCGTTCAGCACACAGTGGTTGAGGGCGGCCAGCGCTTCGTCGCGGGGCGCTGCGAGCGCGTGCAGCGTGCCGTCGCCGCGGCCCCTCTGCAGCAGGCCGAGCAGGGTGCCGCTCGGCGCTATGACTGGTTCGAACATGGGGAAAGCCTCACATCAAGCTCTCGACGCAACCGGGGAACGAAGTCGGTCAGGCCGCGCAGCGGCCCGAGGAGCAGTTCCTCGCCTGGTGGTGCGTCGTCCGCGCCCTCTGCTTGGTGTCGACCATCTTCCTCGCCTCTCGTCGGTGGGTCCCAGGGGAGCTCCCGGTGTTGTCCGGGACAGGACCCGTCGTCATGATGACCCACCCATATCGCCACCGCGACCACATTTACGACGTCCCTCTCCGGGATCCCCGCGCCGGGCGCGGGGGGATCCCGGAGAGGGCGCCGGAAACTCTCCGTGACGAACGGCGGGGACGGCGCGGGTCCGGTCGGGGCCTCAGCTGTCGCCGGGGCTATCGAACAGCTCCAGTAGCTCTGTCTTCCCAAACATCCGCGCGGTATCCACGGCGGAGGGGGTTCCGGCCGCGGGATCGGCGCCATGGGCGAGCAGAACCCGGACGACGGCGTCCTCGCCCTTGAAGACGGCGCCCGCGATCGGGGTCTGGCCGCGGTCGTTGGCACGGTCCGGATCGGCGCCGCGGGCCAGGAGGGCCTCGACGGCCGCCGGATGGCCGTGGTAGGCCGCCAGCATCACCAGGGTGTCGCCGCGGTCGTTGGTGAGGTTCGCGGGGACTCCGGCGTCGACGTACGCGGCGAGCGCCTCGGCCTCGCCCCGGCGCGCCAGGTCGAAGACCCTGGTGGCCAGCTCGACCACGTCACGGTCGGGGGACTCACTCATCGCGGGGACCGCCTTTCACTCGTTCTTTCTCCGTCTCCGACTATCTGACCTGGGCGTACGGCGGGAACAGCCGTACGAGCGACGGACAGCGTACTGCCCGCGCGGCGGCCCGCCGCCGCCCGTTCCCGCCGGGATCCACCCCAAGGCGGGACACGGGCGCGGGCAGCTGCCGCACTCCCTGCCCCCGTGCGGCGCCTCCACCACACGTCCCGCGGGCCGTCCGCCCGGGCCCCCGGCGGCCGTCGCCATCCCCCAGTGCAGTGAAATGCCGACATTTTCACCCTTTTGCACCTTTAATCACATATGCACTTCCTGTGAGGCTGGAAGTACTCAAGGTGACTGTCCCCTCACCCAGGAGAACATCATGATCCTCTCCATCTCCGGCGTGGTCCTGCTCGCGATCATCGTCTTCCTCTTCTTCAAGAAAGACGGCCTGAAGGCGTCCCATGCGCTCGTCTGCGCTCTCTTCGGCTTCTTCCTCGCGGGTACCGCCATCGCCCCCAGCATCACGGCCGGCAGCCAGAGCCTCGCCAGCCTGCTGGGCGGCATCAAGTTCTGACCCCCGCCGCCCCCTCCGCGCATCCGGCCCCGAATCCCCCTGGAGTACGACGTGTCCCCGCGACCACTCCCCCGCATCCTGAGCAGCGGAACCGCGCAGATCGCCCGCAGCCGGGAGTTCGCGCGGACGGCCGCCGACGGCGCCGCGGACGTGCTCCACCCGCTGATCACCCTCTCCCGGGGGCTGCGGGAACTGACCGGACTGGCCCGCCGCAGATGGGCCGGGACGCCCAAGGAGAAGCGCGGTCCCACGCTCTTCTTCGCGGGGGCCGGTGTCCTGGTGGTCGCGTTCATCCCGTACGGGCCCCTCACGGCCCTGATCACGGTGATGGCCGCGGCCGCCTGGAAGGGGCGGGTACGGCCGCCGGAGGAGCCCACCGGGCCCGGCGAGGCGGAGCTGGCCCGGCTCCAGGCCCTCTACGAGGCCCTGGTGCCGTACTTCTCGGTCCCCGAGGACCCCGCTCCGCTCTTCACCCACGGCGGGGAGTGGACGGCGGCCCTCCACGACCCCGCCTTCGACTCCGCGGGCCGGCTCACGGCCCTGCGGATCACGTATCCGGCGTACTTCACGGACGGCGAGCCCGCGGCCCGGGCCCGGATCGAACAGCTCCTGCACGCCAAGTCGGGCCGCGGCCGGGAGTACCGGTTCGGCTGGGACGAGGAGGGCAACGAGCTGACCGTGACCGTGCTTCCCGCGCTGCCGACCACGGTCGCCGCCCAGCGCTTCGTCACCTCGGCCGGTGAGACCGTCCTCGGCTTCACCGACGAGGGCGCGGTCCCCCGGACCCTCCCGGTCGTCGACACCGGCGGTACGGACGGCGGCGCGCCGCGGGATGCCTCGCCGGTCATCTGGCGGACCGGCCCCCGCTCGGCCGAACCCCATCTGCTGGTGGTGGGCGAGCCCGGCAGCGGCACCACCACCCTGCTGCGCTCGATCGCCCTCCAGGCCCTCCCCCACGGCGACGTCCTGGTCGTGGAGGGCGGCGGGACCGGTGACTATGCGTGTCTGGCGGGCCGGGTGGGCGTCCCGGCCGTCGAGTCCTCCCTCGCGGGCGCGGTCGCGGCGCTGGAGTGGGCGTCGCGGGAGACCGAGAACCGGCTGATCGCCGCGAACCGGGCCCGCCGGGCCGGACTGCCCGCGCCCCCCGACACCCGGCGGCCGCTCTGGATCCTGGTGGACCGGCCGTCCGCCCTGGGCCATCTGGCCGCCGCCGGCGGGCACCCCGATCCGCAGGAGCTGCTGGCCGTCCCCCTGCGGCACGGCCGGGCGGCCGGGGTGGTCGTGGTGGTGGCCGAGCAGACCGACTGCCTCGACGACCTCACCGAGGCCGTACGGACCCACACCCGGGCCCGGGTGGTGCTGGGCGCGCTGGACGCCGGGCGGATCGCGGCGGTGCTCGGCGGCCCGCCGCCGACCACACCCGTACCGCATGTCCCGCCGGGCCGCGGCTACGCCCGGCTCGGCACCGGCCCGGTGCTCCGGCTCCAGGTCCCGGCCACCCCCGACCCGTACGACGACGCCACCGGCGAGAGCCTGCGCGAGGCCGTGCTGGAGCTGCTGCCGGAGCGGCACGACGAGCTGCCGCAGGTCCCGGCGGCCGCCGAGCCGGTGGAGATCCCGGCCGAGAAGACGAGAACCGCCGGGAGCCCCGGACCGGTCCCCGCGGAGGGCTGAGCCCGGGAGGTCCCGGCCGCCCGCACGGGGCGACCCGTACGGCCGGGCTCGGAGCCTCCCGGCCCGCACCGGACCGGGCGCCCGCGGGACCCGCCCTCAGCCGGGGTGCCCGCCCCGGTCAGGCCACGAAGGTGCGCGGCGCCTCGGCCCCGGTCGTACCGCCGGTCTCGACCAGCCGGGCCGCCGCCGCCAGCCGGACCGCGGCCTCCTCGGCCACCGGTCCGGCGACCGTGAACGGCAGCCGTACGAAGCCCTCGAACGCGCCGTCGACCCCGAACCGCGGCCCCGACGGCACCCGGACCCCGACCCGTTCGCCGGCTTCGGCGATCCGGGACCCAGAGAGTCCGCCGGTCCGCACCCAGAGGGTCAGCCCGCCGCCGGGCACGGTGAACTCCCACTCCGGCAGCTCCCGGCGGACGGCGGCGACCAGGGCGTCGCGGTTCTCCCGCGCCTGCGCCCGCCGGATGTCGACCGCCTGCTCCCAGCCACCGGTCCCCATCAGCCAGTTGACGCCCAGCTGCTCCAGGACGGGCGTCCCCAGGTCGGCGTAGGCACGGGCGGACACCAGGGAGCGGATCACATCGGGGGCGGCCCGCACCCAGCCGATCCGCATCCCGGCCCAGAACGCCTTGCTCGCCGAGCCGACGGTCACCACCGTGCTGCCCGACGGGTCGAAGGAGCAGACCGGCCGGGGCAGCTCCAGGCCCTCGTCGAGATGGAGTTCGGCCATGGTCTCGTCGACGACGAGCACGGTCCCGGCCGAACGGGCCGCCTCCACCAGGGAGCGGCGCCGGTCGTCGTCCGCCAGCGCGCCGGTCGGATTGTGGAAGTCGGCGACGACGTACGCCAGCCGGGGAGCCGCCTCCCGCAGCACCTGCCGCCAGCGGTCCAGGTCCCAGCCGCCGAGGCCCTCCTGCATGGCGACCGGTACCAGCCGGGCCCCGGCCTCGCGCATCAGCTGGAGGATATTGGCGTACGACGGCGACTCCACGGCGATCCGCTCGCCCCGCCCGGCGAACAGATGACAGAGCGCGTCCATGGCGCCCATGGCACCCGTGGTGACCATGATCTGCTCGGGCATGGTGGGGATACCGCGCGCCGTGTAGCGGTCGGCGAGCATCTGCCGCAGGACGGGGATGCCCGCCGGGTAGTCGCCGTGGGTGTGGGCGTACGGCGGCAGCTCCTCCAGGGCGCCCTGGACGGCGCGGGTCAGCCAGGGCTCGGGCGCGGGCAGCGCGGCACAGCCGAGGTCGATCATGGAGCCGAGGGACTCGGGCGGCAGCGGTTCCAGGCCGCGCGCGGGCAGCGGGTTCCCGGCCGGGACGGCGGTCCAGCTGCCCGCACCGCGCCGGGATTCGAGGAAGCCCTCGGTGCGCAGGGCCTCGTAGGCGGCGGCCACCGTGGTCCGGCTGACGGCGAGCGCCAGGGCCAGTTCCCGTTCGGCGGGCAGCCGGGTGGCGACCGGCACCCGGCCCTCCAGCACGAGCACCCGGATCCCGTCGGCGAGCGCGCGGTAGGCGGGCGGCTTGCGGGTACCGGGCCCGGCCGGACGGGGCTGCTGGGCGGCGAGCTGACGGGCCAGTTGAGCCGCACCCACCGCAGAGGTCCACCGAGACAAAGAAATCAGTCCACCTTCCGCGAATTGGCCATGTTCGGCATCTGCTCCATGGCCACAGGGTGTCATGAGTCAGTCCACTGTCACCAGGAGGGGTGGAAAACGTGTCCACAGAGCCGGCTCCCGAGGAAACCCGTCAGCCGTCCGCAGCCACCGCGCCCGGGGTCCGGGGGGACCGGCGGCTCGCCCGGCGGCTGACCCAGCTCTACGCGGGGCTGGTGCTGTACGGGGTGAGCTGCGCGCTGATCCTCCGCGGCGGGCTGGGCCTGGAGCCGTGGAACGTCCTCCACCAGGGACTGTCCGAGCTGACCGGACTGTCGATGGGCGTGGTGATGACCGCGGTCGGCGCGCTGGTGCTGCTGCTGTGGATCCCCTTCAAGCAGCGGCCGGGCCTCGGCACGGTCTCCAATGTCGTGGTCATCGGGTTCGCCATGGACGCGACGCTCCTGGTGCTCCCGGAGCCGGAGGCGCTGGCCGTCCGGATCCCGGTGACGGCCGCCGGGATCGTGCTCAACGGGGTGGCCACCGGCCTGTACATCGCGGCCCGGTTCGGGCCGGGGCCCCGGGACGGCATCATGACCGGGCTGCACCGGGTGACCGGGCTCTCCATCCGGCTGGTCCGGACGATCGTCGAGGTGACGGTCGTCACCTCCGGCTTCCTGCTGGGCGGCTCGGTGGGCGCGGCGACCATCGCCTACACCCTGTCCATCGGGCCGCTGGCCCAGTTCTTCCTGCGCTACTTCGCGCTGCCCGAGCCGGACGGCGGCAGCACCGTGGTGGCCGGCGGCCCCCGGGCGCGGGCGATACTGCGGCGGTGACCCGCGTTCCCGGCCCCCGGCCCCATCCGTATCTCGACCACCCCTCGGTGCTGCCCTTCGCCCACCGCGGCGGGGCCGCGGACGGGCTGGAGAACACCGCGGCCGCCTTCCGCCGCGCCGCGGCGCTCGGCTACCGCTGGTTCGAGACCGATGTGCACACCACCTCCGACGGCCGGCTCGTCGCCTTCCACGACGCCTCGCTGGACCGGGTCACCGACGGCCGGGGCCGGATCGCGGACCGGCCCTGGAGCGAGGTGCGGCGGGCCCGGGTCGGGGGCACCGAGCCGCTGCCGCTCTTCGAGGAGCTGGTGGCCGAGTTCCCCGGGGCCCGCTGGAACGTCGACCTCAAGGCGGAGTCGGCGCTGGAACCGCTGCTCGCGCTGATCCGCCGCGCGGACCTGTGGGACCGGGTCTGCGTGGGCTCGTTCTCGGAGGCGCGGGTGGCCCGCGCGGCCCGCGCGGCGGGCCCCCGGCTGGCGACCTCGTACGGCACGGGAGGCGTACTTGCGCTGCGGCTGCGCTCCCTCGGGATCCCGGCGCCGCTGCGGCCCGGCGCGGTCTGCGCCCAGGTGCCCGAGTTCCACGGCGGGGTCCGGGTGGTGGACCGCCGGTTCGTCCGGGAGGCGCACCGCAGGGGCCTCCAGGTCCATGTCTGGACGGTCAACGAACCCCACCGGATGCGGGCCCTCCTCGACCTGGGCGTGGATGGCATCATGACCGATCATCCGGAGACGCTGCGCACGGTACTGACCGAACGGGGAGCCTGGGTCTGATCCGCGCGTCCCCGCCGCGGGGCGTCGAGACGATCGGGGGCGCGGCATGGCGGCAGGGACGGCGGAACCGGCGGACGGGCCCGGGGAACGGGACGCCGCGGACGGGGGCACCGGGGCGCGGAGTACCGGGGCCGCCGCCGGTACGGAACCCCGCGGTCCGGTACCGCCCCCGCGGGAACCGGACGGGACGGACCCCGTCGGGGCGGAGCTGCGGCGGCAGCGGCACGGCTGGTACTTCTACGACTTCGCCTGCTCCGTCTACTCCACGAGCGTGCTCACCGTCTTCCTGGGCCCGTATCTGACCGAGGTGGCCAAGGCCGCCGCGGACGAGGACGGCTACGTCCGTCCGCTGGGCCTCTCCCTGCGGGCCGGGGCGGTCTATCCGTACGCGGTCTCCGCCTCCCTCGTGCTCGCGGTGGTCCTGATGCCACTGGCGGCCGCCCGGGCGGACCGTACGGGACGCCGGAAACCGCTGCTGGCGGCCGCGGCCTACACGGGCGCCGGGGCCACGGCGGCCATGTTCCTGCTCGACGGGGACCGCTATCTGCTGGGCGCGTTCCTGCTGATCGTGGCGAACGCCTCGCTGTCGGTCTCGATGGTCCTCTACAACTCCTATCTGCCCGAGCTGGCGGCACCCGCGGAGCGGGACGCCGTCTCCTCCCGGGGCTGGGCCTTCGGCTACACCTCGGGCGCGCTGGTCCTGGTGCTCAACCTGGTCCTGTACGGCAACCACGAGGGCTTCGGGCTCTCCGAGGCGGAGGCCGTAAGGCTCTGTCTGGCCTCGGCCGGGCTCTGGTGGGGCGCGTTCACGCTGATCCCGCTGCGGCGGCTCCGGGACCGCCGGATCCCGCCCGCGGAGCGCGCGGCGGGCGGTATCGGACCGCGCCGTCTGCTGGCCACCCTGAAGGACATGCGGCGCCATCCGCTGACCCTGTCGTTCCTGCTGGCGTACCTGGTCTACAACGACGGGATCCAGACGGTGATCTCGCAGGCCTCGGTGTACGGCAAGGAGGAGCTGGGACTCGGCCAGACCACCCTGATCGTGGCGGTCCTGCTGGTCCAGGTGCTGGCGGTCGCGGGGGCGCTGGGCATGGGGCGGCTGGCCCGGATCTACGGCGCCCGGCGCACGGTCCTCGCCTCGCTCGCCGTCTGGACCCTGATCCTGGTGGCCGGATACTTTCTGCCCGCCGGGGCCCCGGTCTGGTTCTTCGGGCTGGCGGCGGCCATCGGGCTGGTTCTGGGCGGCAGCCAGGCACTGTCGCGGTCACTGTTCTCGCATCTGGTGCCGCGCGGCAAGGAGGCGGAGTACTTCGCCGCGTACGAGCTGAGCGACCGGGGCATGAGCTGGCTGGGGCCGCTGGTGTTCGGCCTCGCCTACCAGATCACCGGGAGCTACCGGGACGCGATCGTCTCCCTGGTGCTGTTCTTCGCCGTCGGTTTTGTGCTGCTGGCGCGGGTTCCGGTGGGCCGGGCGGCGGCCGCCGCGGGAAATCCGGTACCGGACCGGATTTAGACGTTGAAGTGAAAGGCCGGTAGTGTACGCGTTTGGCCTGCCAGGCGGACCGTTACTGCGCACTGTGGAAGCGACATCACTGGGTGACACTTTCTGTCAGATGTGACAAACCGGGCGCCGGTGGGTACCCCAACACAGGGGAAAGCAGCGGCACGACGGGCGACGCATGACCCGGAACGGGAATCTTTACGGCCGACCGGACGTTGACCGGATGACGACGACAGCGACACCTGTCCTGTGGGCGACAAGCCCGGGAGGCACGATTCATGAGTGAGCGAGCTCTCCGCGGCACGCGGCTCGTGGTGACCAGCTACGAGACGGACCGTGGCATCGACCTGGCCCCGCGCCAGGCGGTGGAGTACGCATGCCAGAACGGACATCGTTTTGAGATGCCGTTCTCGGTAGAGGCGGAGATTCCGCCGGAGTGGGAGTGCAAGGCGTGCGGCGCCCAGGCACTCCTGGTGGACGGCGACGGCCCCGAGGAGAAGAAGGGCAAGCCCGCGAGGACGCACTGGGACATGCTCATGGAGCGACGCACGCGTGAGGAGTTGGAAGAGGTGCTGGCAGAGCGGCTGGCGGTTCTCCGGTCCGGCGCGATGAACATCGCGGTGCATCCGCGGGACAGCCGCAAGTCCGCGTGACGGATCCCGTCCGGACCGGCTGACGGCACGGGCGGACAGGCCGGCTGCCGAGCCCCGCAACGTATACGCCCGTGGGCCGGGACACACTCGCTGTGTCCCGGCCCACGGGCGTTTCGCATGTCCCGGCGTTTCACATGTCCGGACGTTTCGCGTGTCCCGGCGTTTCGCGTGACCCGGGCCGCCCGGGGGCTCCGCCCACTCCTGCGGCTGCGGCCCGCGGGGCTCCGGGCGCCGGCCCGGTGCGCCGAGCCGTCCCGGCAGGGGGCTCACCGCGGCCGGGCCTGGCCGCGGCGGTTCGGTTGCGGCGGTTCGGTTGCGCGGGGAGCCGCCGGGAGGGGCTACGGCCGGTCGTCGGCGCCGGGGCGGATGACCCGGCCCTCGATGATCCTCGGCGGGCCGCCCGCGCCGTCGGGGCCGGTACCGGGCCCGGGCGGCGGGGAGGCCGGGGCGGGGTCGACGACCTCACCGGGTACGACCTTGCCGTCCGGGCGGTGCATCCTCGCCTGGTTGAAGGCATTGCCGAGCGTCCCGGGGGCGGCGGCCCGCATCCGGCGCTCCAGGGAGCGCTGGGTCCGGCGGCTCAGCCACTTGCGGACCGGCGGGACCAGCAGCGCGAGCCCCAGGACGTCCGAGGCGAAGCCGGGGACCATGATCAGCACACCGCCGAGCATCAGGAAGCCGTTGCCGGAGGAGTCGGGAGCGGCGGCACCGGCCGCGTCGGGCTGCTGCTGCCGCTGGAGCGTCTCGGTGAGGTTACGGAAGGCATTGCGGCCCGCCTGCTTCACGACCGCGGCGCCGGCGATCGCCTGGACGATCAGCAGCGCCAGTACGGGCAGCGCCCCGATCGCGCCGCCGACCAGGACCAGCAGCCAGATCTCCAGCGCGAACCAGGCGGCGGAACCGAGCAGGATGAACAGGCGGGTACGGGAGCGCTGGGGTGCCCTCGGGGGCACGGGGCCGGTCGTCATGCCCCCAGTGTGCCTGGGCGCCCGGCACGACGGGACGGCCGGGTGATCGTTTTCCGCCGGAGCACCGTGCGGCCGGGCTCCGGCGGCAGCCGGGGGCCGGGGGCCGTACGCACCCGGGTACCGGCTCCCGGGAACACTCCCCGGACGCGGGCCGTACGCCGCAGGCGCCGATGGGCTCGGCAGCGGCCCGGCCGGGCCGAGCCGCCCCGGGCCCGTACGCCTGCCCGCCGTGCGGGCCCCGGGGGTACCGCGCGGTACCGGGGGCTGTCCGCGCGGGCACCTGCCGCCGGAAAACGCCGGGGAGGCCGTACGCGGGGTCCCGGCCCCCGAGACGGCCCGGCACCCCGGCTCCGGGGCCCGGGCCGCGTACCGGGCGGACGGCACGGTTCCCCGGGCCGTCTCAGGGGGCCGAGCGGCCCCGGAAACGGTTCGCCCGGTCCGACAGGCCCCAGCCCGCGACCCGCCACAGCGCCTCGACGGCGATATCGCGGTTCATCTTGGAGTCGCCCAGCTCCCGCTCGACGAAGGTGATCGGCACCTCCACCACGTGATATCCCGCGGCCACCGCCCGGCGGGCCAGGTCGACCTGGAAGCAGTAGCCCTGGGAGGCCACCTCGGCGAGCCCGAGGCCGCGCAGGGTCTCGGCGCGGAAGGCTCGGTAGCCGCCGGTGACGTCCCGGATGCCGATGCCGAGCAGCAGCCGGGAGTAGGTGCTGCCGCCGCGGGAGAGGAACTCCCGGTACTTCGGCCAGTTCACCACCCGGCCGCCGGGGACCCAGCGCGAGCCGAGGACGAGGTCCGCGCCCTTGAGCGCGGTCAGCAGCCGGGGCAGCTCCTCGGGCTGGTGGGAGCCGTCGGCGTCCATCTCGATCAGCACGCCGTACTCGCGCTCCAGGCCCCAGGCGAAGCCCGCGAGATAGGCCGCGCCCAGCCCCTCCTTGCCCTTGCGGTGCAGGACGTGGACCCGCTCGTCCTCCACCACCAGCTCGTCGGCGAGCTTTCCGGTGCCGTCGGGGCTGTTGTCGTCGGCGACCAGCACGTCCGCGTCCGGCACGGCGGCGCGGACCCGGGAGACGATCTTCTTGATGTTCTCCGCCTCGTTGTAGGTCGGAATGATCACCAAGGCCCGGCCGAGCGGCCCGTACCGCCTCTGGGCCTCGCGGCCCCTAGCGCCCTCGTTCACTGCTGCCCCTTCATGTCGTGCACAGGGCCCTACCTTAGCGATCGCCGGGCGGCGGGCCCCGGCGGCCGGGGCCGGGGGTGTCGGGAACCGGTCGCCGCGGCGGGCCCGGGGACGGCCGCGCGGCTCGTTCCGGCCCTCCGGAGGCGGTGGCTCCGGGCGGCCGGGCACGGAGGGCGGACGGCGGAGGCAGGGGTTCCGGCGAGGCCGGGACGGTCCCGGGCGGGGCGGGTGCGGAGCGGTCCGCGGCCCGAGCGGGGGCAGAACCGCGAGGTCCGGGTGGGGGCGGGGCGGTACGGATCGGGGACCGGCGTCCTTCGGGCCGACCTGGGACCCGCTGGCTGCGGATCGACCGAGAGCCGTTGTCTACTGAACGCCGGGCCCCCATCCGGGTCACACCTGCCAACCGGCCGAAACCTTCCCTCGCTCCCGAGGCGCGGGCGCTGGACCTGGCTCCCAGTGGCGGTGCCCCGGTGCGGTGCACCGCCCCATGACCCAGCGGCGGTCGGGACGCGGGGAAAGGCTCTGCCGGTCGGACGTCCCGTGGTGGACTCGGCCGAACCTACCGGCCGGTGGGCGCTCCATGTCAACAGTGGTGCGATCTGCGCGGTTTGCCCAATTCGCCCGACCAGTACCGAAGATCCGCAGGTAGCGGCGGATACCCCGGACGCCCCGGCCTATGGAGCGAAATGTCCGGACGTCACCCGTTCAGACGATCGAAGACCGTCTGCCCGGCGACCACCGTGCGCAGGCAGAGCGGCAGTTCGGCGCCGGGCGTCAGATCCGGCAGCCCGGGGGTGCCCGAGCGCGGGTCGGTGGACCAGCGGGCCACCCGGTCGTCGGGGGCCTGGACGACGAGGTCGCCGGTGCGCCAGAGGGCGTAGTCGGCGGGCGCGCCGGGGACGAGGGTGCCCGCGTCGTCCCGGCCGATGGCCCGCCAGCCGCCCCTGGTGTGCGCGGTGAAGGCCGCGCGGACCGAGATGCGGTGCCCGGGCGTGCGGTGGAAGGCGGCGGCCCGGACCGTGCCCCAGGGGTCCAGCGGGGTCACCGGACTGTCGGAGCCGAGGGCGATCGGCACCCCGGCCCGGAGCAGGGCCGCGTACGGGTTGACGGTGCGGGCCCGTTCGGTGCCGAGCCGCTCGGCGTACATGCCCTCGTCGCCGCCCCAAGCCGCGTCGAAGGCGGGCTGCACGGATGCGGTGAGGCCGAACTCGGCAAAGGCGGCGATGTGTTCGGGGGTGAGCATCTCGGCGTGCTCGACCCGGTGGCGGGCGGCCCGGATCCGGGCCGTGCCCACCCGCTCGGCGGCGGCCCGCACTCCCGCGACGACGGCGGTCAGCGCGGCGTCCCCGATGGCGTGGAAACCGGCCTGGAGGCCGGCCTCGGTACAGGCGGTGACATGGGCGGCGATATCGTCCGCGTCGAGGTGGAGGGTGCCGGTGTGGTCCGCGTCGGCGTACGGGGCGTGCAGACAGGCGGTGTGGGAGCCGAGCGAGCCGTCGGCGAAGAGATCGCCCGCGGCGCCGAGGGCGCCCAGCGCCCGGATCCGCTCGGCGTCCTTCGCATCCGCGATCCGCTCGGCCCAGTAGCCGACCACCCGGGGGCCGGGGCCTTCGGCGGCGAGGGCGAGCAGCCCGGTCAGATCGGCCTCGTCGGAGATCTCGGGGCCCGCGCACTCGTGGACGGTCCCGATGCCGAGGGCGGCGGCGCGGGCGAGCGCGGCCCGCTGGGCGGCGGTGCGCTGGGCGGGGGTGACGGCGCCGTGGGCGGCGGCCCGTACGGCGTGGTGGGCAGCGCCGGTGAGCGGCGCGTCCGGGTGGTATCCGGCCAGGCCGGTGACGCCGGGCACCAGGTCGAGCAGGGCGGTGGTGACCACGGCGGAGTGGACGTCGACGCGGGGCAGATAGAGGGGCCGGCCGCCGGTCGCCTCGTCGAGTTCAGCGCGGGACGGGGGCCGCCGCTCGGGCCAGCGGGCGGCGTCCCAGCCACCGCCGAGGAGGACCGCGTCGGCAGGGCGGCCGGCGGCGTGCTTCCGTACGAGCGCGAGCGCGTCCCCGAGTCCGCGGACACCGGAGAGGTCGAGTCCGGTGAGCGCGAGGCCGGTGGCGGTCGTGTGCACATGTGCGTCGGTGAACGCGGGGGTGACGAGGGCGCCGTCGAGGTCGACGGTCTCGTCGACCCCGTCGGCGAACGCGTCGGCCGCCCCCTCGGACCCCACCCAGGCGATGTGTCCGCGCTCCACGACCATGGCGGTGGCGAAGGGGTCGGCGGGGCTGTGGACTTCCCCGCGGCGCAGCAGAACCGTGCGGCTGTCGCCGCCGGGGGCGCCGGGAGCGGGGGCGGTGCGATCACTCATGGCCCCAGCCTAGGCCGTGCCCGGGCGGCGGGAACGCCCGCCCGGGCAGCGGCGGCCGGGGCACCCGGCCGGGCCTCCGGGCGGCGGGCCGCGCGGGGTCAGTTCGTGGCCGGGCCCGGGCGGCGGGCCGGTCGTGGCGGAACGATCCCCGGCCGTCCGGCGCCGGGTCAGATGCTCGGCGGGCGGGCCTCGTAAGGGGTGGAGAGGACGACCGTCGTCCTGGTGGAGACTCCGGCGAGGGTACGGATCCGGGTGAGCAGGTTCTCCAGCTCGACCGGCGTCGAGACACGCACCTTGAGGATGTAGTTCTCGTCGCCCGCGACGCTGTGGCATGCCTCGATCTCCTGAACGCCCGCGAGGCGTTCGGCGATGTCGTCCGGGGCGCTCGGGTCGAAGGGCTTGACCGAGATGAACGCCGTCAGCGGAAGCCCCACCGCCTCGGGGTCGACCACGGCCGCGTATCCGCGGATGACTCCACGCTGCTCCAGACGGCGGACCCGCTGATGCACCGCCGAGGTCGACAGGCCGGTGGCCTTGCCCAGGTCGGTGTAGCTCATCCGCCCGTCCTTGACGAGCAACTCGACGATCTGACGATCCAGCTCCTCCATGCGCATCAACTTAATTGCCCGCGAGCCTTCCGGCACACCGCTCGGCCGTTCGACCGGCGCGCCACCGGGACTATGTGATGAACGCCACAGGATTGGAATGGTCTTGACCGTGACCGGATGGTTATCCGGGAGTCGGGATGGGAAGTGCTTGGTGTGGTCGAGGCCACACGAGCCCGGTTGGCCCACCCGAGGGGGAGAATCTCCATGCAGAGTGTCAAGAACATCGGCCGTACCGAACCGGAGCCTGTTGATCCGGCGGAGTCTGCGAGGTCTGCCGAGTTGGACGAGCTGAACGCGTACGAAACCTTCGAGATGTACCGGGTGGTCTGCCCGGACTGCGCGCAGCCGATCGCACTGCTCGCGGACGAGGACGCACTCCCCGAGCACGCCCTGTGCCCCACCCCGTGGAACCCCTTCGGGCTGACCGTGTGCGCGGGCACCGGACGGCCCGCCGCCCAGGCGCGGCCGGCCGACGAGACGCCGGAGCCCCAGGAGCAGGAGATGGGCCTGCTGCTGACCCTGCCCCAGGGGCTGGACTGGCGGATGCAGCCCTTCTCCCACGTCGGCGGTCCGGGCTCGCGCCCGCTGCGCCGGCTGCCCGCGATGCGCGGCGGACGCGCGGCCTGACGCGCGAAGCCGCCGTACCGCCCGCACCACCGCACCTGATCACCGCACCGAGACCGTCCACGGCCCGCCGTGGACGGGGTGCCCCGGATGGGCCGGTGTCCGGCCGTGACCGCTCGCCCGCACCGGCGGGTCGCGCCGCGGCCCCCGCCGGGGCTTCCGTCCGGTCTTCCCGCTTTCCCTGTCGCTCGGCTTCGGCTCGCCTTCTGCCGACGGCGGCGGACCCGGCGCGAGCAGACCGGGTCCCCGCAGCATGCCGCTCGGACCGCCGGGGCGGCGTGACCTCAGCTCCGGCCGGCCTCCGGGCCCAGGAGCTGACGGGCGATCACCATCCGCTGAATCTGGTTGGTGCCCTCGACGATCTGCAGAACCTTCGCCTCGCGCATATACCGCTCGACGGGGAAGTCCGCCGTGTAGCCGTAGCCGCCGAGGACCTGAACGGCGTCGGTGGTGACGCTCATGGCCGCGTCCGTGCAGAACAGCTTCGCCATCGCGGCCTGCCGCGAGTACGGCCGTCCCGCGTCCCGCAGCCTGGCCGCGGCGAGATAGAGCGACCGGCCCGCCTCGACCCGGGTCGCCATATCTGCGAGCAGGAACCTCAGCCCCTGGAAGTCGGAGACCGGCCGGCCGAACTGGCGGCGCCCGGCGGCGTACGCCAGCGCCTCGTCGAGGGCGGCCTGGGCCACTCCCACGGCACAGGCCGAGATCCCGAGGCGGCCCGCGTCCAGCGCGGCGAGGGCGATGGCGAACCCCTGCCCCTCGTCGCCGAGCCGGCGGCCGTCGGAGACCCGGACCCCGTCGAAGTTGAGCTGGGCGGTCGGTGAGCCCTTCATGCCCATCTTCCGCTCGGGCGCGGCCGGGACGAGTCCTTCGGCGCCGCCGGGCACCAGGAAGGCGGTGATACCGCGGGCGCCCTCGCCGCCGGTACGGGCGAAGACCGTGTGGAAGTCGGCGACACCGCCGTGGGTGATCCACGCCTTGGTGCCGGTGATCACCCAGTCGTCGCCGTCGCGGACGGCCCGGGTGCGCAGCGAGGCCGCGTCGGAGCCGGCGGCGGGCTCGGAGAGGCAGTACGCGCCCAGCAGGCCGCCGCCGAGCATCGCGGGCAGATGTTCGGCCCGCTGCTCCTTGGTGCCGTATCCGGCGAGCGCATGGCAGGCGAGTGAGTGGACGCTGACCCCGAGGCCGACGGTGAGCCGGGCGGCGGCCAGCTCCTCCAGCACCTGGAGGTAGACCTCGTAGGGCTGCTCCCCTCCGCCGTACTCGGCGTCGTAGGGGAGACCGAGCAGTCCGGATTCGGAGAGCAGGGTGAAGACGGCCCGCGGGAAGTGCCCGGCCTCCTCCTCCCCGGCCGCCTGCGGGACGATCTCCCGCTGGGCGATCTCCCGCACCAGGGCGATCAGTTCCCCGGCTTCCTCGGTGGGCAGCTGGCGCTCCACCATCTGCGGGGTGCGGTCGGACATTGCGGCGCTCTCCTCCCTGTCGGGCGAGGCGGCGTCACGCGCCCGGGGTGGGTACGCGTACCACCGCTCTTCTGCGACGCCGATGCTGCCCCTCCGGATCGCGGAAAGGCCCCATGACGGCTGTCGGCGCGTCGAGTATGCCCGATCACCGCACGCCCGTCACCAGGGGAAATCCGGACCCGGGCGGTCCGCGGCGGCCTGATCGGCAGCAGGTGGAGCGCCCGGGTGCCACGGAGGGCGGTCCGGAACCCGAGCGGGGCGGGCCCGGGGCAGGGCTAGAGCAGTCCCAGCCGGGTGACCAGGACGGCCACCAGGACGACCAGGGCCCAGCCGAGGACGTGCTCCAGCAGGTCGGAGTCCTCGTCGGGCCCGCCGGTACGGGTACGGGGCGCGGAAACGGCGGAGGGGCCGGGCGTGGTCGCGGCAGCGGTCATGGCGGTCTCACTCGGTCAGGGGTACGAGGCGGGGCCTCCGCTGGTGCGGCTTGTCCCGCAATGTCCCGGCCAGAGTGCCATCCGGGCCGCGCGACGGCAGTGACGCACGTCTCCCCCGCCGTGATCCCTTCGCCGGTGACACCGGTGTCACCGGCGAAGCCGGTCGCGCCCGGTGGTTCCGTTCCGCCGGTACGGCTGCCCGTCAGTGGATGCCGTGGAGCGCCAGGGCACGGCGCTGGGCGGGGGTGGGGCGCTCCGGCCAGAGGAGGTAGCAGATCCCGCCCGTACCGCTTCTGACCTTGCCGTTCGCGTCGTACCGCTTGGTGCGGAGCCAGATGTTCTCCCACTCCCGGCGGAGGTAGACGCGCCGGACGGCGGTGTTGTCGTCGGAGGCGGGGTCGTTGGCGATCACGTCTCCGCCGGGGGTGAAGCCGACGACGGTCATCAGATGGCCCGCCGTGCCGTAGCCCGCGCCCGTCAGCTCCTCCCTGCGGAAGGACTGCGACGTTATGGCGGGGATGCCCGCCCGGACCAGGCGCTCCAGTTCGGTGACCGAGCCGAGCCGGGTCACCACGGCGTTCATGCCGGGGTAGCTCGCGGCGTAGGCGGTGCTGAAGGGCCAGTTCCCGCAGCCCTGGTACTGGTAGTCGTAGGTGAACCGGGCGGCGTGGCAGACCTGGGGGTCGTCGTAGGCCGGGTTCACCCAGGACAGTTCGGCGGCGGTGGGCTTGCGCCCCCAGTATTCGATGATCATCTGGGCGGAGGTGGGGCTGCACCAGGCCTCGCCGCCGTTGTCGTACTCGGGGTAGCGGCCGATGTGGATGTTCTGCGAGTAGCGCGGTACGGCCAGCTCGCGGGCGGGGCCGGGGGCGGTGGGGGGCACGGTGAAGCGGTCCGGGACGTCGGAGGCCATCGCGCCCAGCCGCCATACGGTGGGGGTGGCCCGGGTGCCGGGCCTGCGGTAGAGGGTGAGCCGGAGCCGGTAGGCGGCGAGCCGCAGCCCGCTCGCCGGGTCGTCGACGGAGAAGGTGTCGGTCCAGATGCTCGCCCGGCCGTCCGTCTGGCCGTCGACCGAGGTGCGCAGGATGTCGCCGTCGCCCGAGGCCCAGCGGCCCATCACGAACCAGGGGGTGGCGGTGCCGTCGGAGTAGGTGCCGCTCAGCTCGGCCCGGAGCCAGGTGCCGGCCGGGGTGTGCGCGTTCCAGGAGGCGATCACCTCGGTCGCGGGGACCTCGGGGCGGTGCTCGGGGGAGGTCCAGACGGCGTACTCCCAGGGCTCGGTGCGGCCGGTGTGCGGATCGGTGTACTCGGTGATCCCGGCGGCCCGGCCGATCACGGCGCCGGGGCGGCGGCCCGCGACGGCCCGGACGCCGTCGGCACTGCCGCGGCGCCAGTCGGGGTACGAGGTCCAGAAACGGTTGTCCACGAGCCGGTCGGTCCTCACGGGGGCGGTCGGAGCCGGGGTCGCCGCGCGGGCGGCGGCGGCGCCGAGCGCCCCCGTACCGGCGGCGGCCGCGATCGCGGCGCCCAGCAGGGTCCTGCGCGTGGTGGCTCTGGCCATGACGACTCCCGGTTCGGGCGCGCTGCCGGGACAGCGCTGCGGACGGAACGGACACCACCGCCGCGCCGGAACCGCGGGCGGGGACCGGGCGACGCAGGCCACTATCACCCGCGGCCCCGCCCGGGGGCCAGCGTTCCCCGCCGAGCCGTCCCACCAATATTGGTCCGACCTCTGGCAGCGGCCGGCCCACGCCCGTCACCTGGGGATACGCCCGCCCGGTGGCGGCACCGCTCCCCCGGTCCGGCAGTGCCGGGTGTCCGGCACTGCCGGACATAGGGTGGGGGTATGGAGCACCAGCTGGGTCCGCTCGCCGACGCGCTCGCCGCGGCGGCGCCGTCCTGCGGGCCGGTGCGGCTCGTCGGTGTCGACGGGCACGCGGGGTCGGGCAAGAGCACCTTCACGGCCCGGCTCGCGGCCGTGCTCGCCCGCCGGGTGCCCGGCGGCGAGGTGCCCGTGCTGCACCTCGACGACCTGGCGAGCCACGAGGCGTTCTTCGGCTGGACCGGGCGTCTGCTCGGCCAGGTGGTCGACCCCCTGGCCCGGGGCGTGACGGCGCACTACGAGCCGTACGACTGGACCGCGCGCCGCTTTGCGGCACCGCGCGCCCTGCCCCCGGCTCCCGTGGTGCTGGTCGAGGGCGTCGGCGCGGGGCGGGCGGCGCTCCGGCCCCATCTGGCGCGGCTGCTCTGGCTGGAGCGGACGCCCGACGAGTCGTGGCCGCGCGGCCGGCGGCGGGACGGCCTCGGACTTTCGGCCTTCTGGGACGACTGGACGGTGGCCGAGACCCGCCATTTCCTGGCCGATCCTTCCCGCCCTCACGCCGACCATCTGGTGAAGGAGTGCCGGGAGGGATATCTGGTGCTGCCGGGGCACCCCACTACCGCATGAATGCATCAGATCATCACATAGAGTGACTACCCCCTCCGGTCGTACAGAGGTGTCGGGAATCCGCCTCACGAGTGCCCGAACTCCGCTTGACCCGGGGGGTGTACAGGTCTTACGTTCTCAATGTGCGGCTTTTGAGGCCGCCGCAGACGCGAAGCCCCCGGTTGTTCCCCCGTGATCGGGGGCTTCGTTCTGTCCTCCCCGGGCTCGCTCCCGGGCCGCGCCCACCGTGCGCCCTCACCCTCGGTCACCGCAGCCGTATCACCTCGGCGCCCTTAAGCCGCACCCCCCTGCGCAGGTACGATGCCCTCCCGTGGGGCCACTTCCCGTCCACGTCAAGGCGGTTCAGTCGGTGTACTTATGGGGGACCTGATGGACCTCGGCACGCAGGGCGCTCCGGCCCCGGCCGATCTTGCCTGGGTGCGGGGAGTGGACGCCTACACGATGGGGGCCTATCCCCAGGCCGAGGAGGAGTTCCGGACCGCCGTACGGCTCGATCCCGGGATGGCCGACGGCTGGCTCGGGCTCCACGCCCTGCGGATCGACACCACCAACGCCCTGCTGCGGATGTACCGTGCCCGGGACCGGTTCGGCGAGCAGCGCGCCCGGCACCGGCGGGCGCTGAACTCCTGGTACTGGCTGGGCTGGTGGGTGCAGCCGGTGCTGGAGACCCCGCGCGATCTGCTGCTGGCGCACGCCTCCCACTGGCTGGACGGGCGCCATGTCCCGGAGCTGGACCGGGCCCTCGCCGGGCTGCCGCCGGTGGACGCCGACCCCCAGGTGCGGTTCCTGCACGCCTGCCGGGCCTATCTGGTCAAGGACTGGGAGCAGCTGGTCCGCCATACCGAACCGCTGGTCGGCGATGCGCTCCTGGGCATCGAGGCGGGCCTGTTCGCCGGGATGGCCCGGGTGCGGCTGGAGATGTACGGACAGGCGGAGCCGCTGCTCGCGGCGGCCTTGATGCGCTGCCGCAGCGAGCAGCCGCAGCGCAAGGAGCTGCGGTACTGGCTGGCGCGGGCGCACGAGGGCACCGGCCGGACCGCCGCCGCCCTGCCGCTGTACCGGGCGGTGCACCGGGTCGACCCGGGCTTCATGGACACCTCGGCCCGGCTGGCGGCCATCGCCGAGTACGACGGCACGGACCCGCTGGAGTCCGCCGCCCACGACGATCCGGCCGGGACCGGGCTCGCGGTCTCCCTCGCCGGTTACGGGCCGGGGCAGGAGGCCGTGGAAGCGGAGGACGGGGCGCCGCTCCCGGACGCGCTCCGGGCCGGCGGCGATCCCGACGGCAGGGCACCCGGCGCCCTCCCCCAGGCACCGGCCGACCTCGGCCCCAGCCGGGACGCCCCGGGTGGCCGGCGGTCCCCCGGCACCCCGTCCCCGGCCGGCCCCACGGATCCGCGGCTGCTGGCGGAGGCCCTGGCCGAGCTGGAGCGCATGGTCGGGATGGAGCCGGTGAAGCGCCAGGTGAAGGCGTTGTCGGCGCAGCTGGAGATGGCCCGGCTGCGGGCGGGCCAGGGGCTTCCGGTACAGCCCCCGAAGCGCCACTTCGTCTTCTCGGGCCCGTCCGGCACCGGCAAGACGACCGTCGCCCGGATACTCGGCCGGGTCTTCTACGCGCTGGGGCTGCTGGGCGGCGACCATCTCGTGGAGGCCCAGCGGTCCGACCTGGTGGGCGAGTTCCTGGGCCAGACCGCGGTGAAGGCGAACGAACTGATCGACTCGGCGCTCGGCGGGGTGCTCTTCGTCGACGAGGCGTACAGCCTCTCGAACTCGGGGTACACCAAGGGGGACGCGTACGGCGACGAGGCCCTCCAGGTGCTGCTGAAGCGGGCCGAGGACAACCGCGACCATCTCGTCGTCATCCTGGCCGGATATCCCGAGGGCATGGACCGGCTGCTGGCCGCCAACCCCGGGCTGACGTCCCGGTTCACCACCCGGGTCGACTTCCCCTCGTACCGCCCGCTGGAGCTGACCCGGATCGGGGAGGCGCTGGCCGCCGGGAACGGCGACTGCTGGGACGAGGAGGCGGTGGACGAGCTGCGGTCCGTCTGCGGCCATGTGGTCGACCAGCGGTGGATCGACGAGCTGGGCAACGGGCGCTTTCTGCGGACCCTGTACGAGAAGAGCTGCGCCTACCGCGATCTGCGGCTCTCCGGCTATCCCGGCACCCCGACCCGCGAGGACCTGGCAACGCTGCGGCTGCCCGATCTGATGCAGGCGTACGGGGAGGTCCTCTCCGGCCGCGGCCCCCTGGAACGCGGCCCGGGCGACCCGCTCGGCTGAGGCCGGGTCCGCACGGCAGCGCCGTCCGCCCGGACAAGGCCTAACCCGTAGCCGCGGGCCGGTCCCCGAGCAGTTCCAGCAGTCCGCGCCAGCCGTCCGCCCTGGCCGCCGCGTCCGCCTGCCGGGTGCCGCCCATGGAGATCTCCTCGTCGATCAGGGGGTTCCGGTAGACCAGCCCGGTCGGGGTGTGGGGGTAGGTGCCGACACCGTGCCCGGACCCGGGGTACACCAGTGCCCGGTGCGGGCGGCCCGAGGCGCCCCGGCGTTCACCGATCCGCCGGGCGGCGGGGGCCGACTCCCACAGTTCGTCGGCGCCGCCCGCGATCGCCAGGACCGTGCCGCGTACCCGGTCCAGTGGGATGGGCCGGTGGACGACCGGTTTGCCGCCCTTCGTCCAGGCGGGTTCCCGGGCGTCGGGGAAGGCGGAGTTGGTGATGTCGCTGGGGGCGTAGACGACGACGTCCCGGACCAGTTCCGGGTAGTGGTGGGCGAGGAGCTGGGCCGCCTCGCTGCCGCGCGAGTAGCCGATGACGGCCGTCCGGTCCGGTCCGGTGCCGGACTCGCGGTGCAGCAGCCCGGCCGCCGTGGCGAAGTACTCCAGCCCGATCCGCTTCAGCGTTTCGGGGCGCCCCGGGCAGCCGAAGTAGCAGAGGGCGAGGACGGGGTGGCCCCGGGAGGCCAGCAGCGCGGCACCGTGCTTGTCCCCGGTGCCGCCCTCCGAACCGCCCAGCACGAGGACGGGCCGGCCGCGCGGAGAACCGGCGGGCGGCAGGTACAGCGAGCCCTGGACGCCGTCCCGGGCCGTGGTCAGCGCCCGGTGGGTGGTGCCGTCGCGCAGCCAGGTGCGGGTCAGCTTCCGGACCGCGACCCGCTCACCGCCGGTGCGGACTTCGAGGCGCACTTCGTACGAGGACTGTTCCTCGGGCCAGCGGGAGAAGAACCACGCCTCGTCGGCGGGTTCCCCGGCGGGGTTCATGGACCAGAAGAGGCCCATGCCGTCGGCCGTCCGGTAGGTACCCGATGACGGGCGGGCCCGGGTGAGGTCGACCGTACCCGCCCGGTCCGCGGTGAACACGGCCTTCCCCTGCCACTGTTTGCCCGCGTAGTCGGTGGCCTGGGAGGTGACCGTCACCTCGCGGCCGGCGGACAGACCGGTCACCCGGATCCGTACCGGCTCGTCGGCGAAGGCCACCGGCTTGTCGACGCCGATGGTCACCTCGCGGCCGCGGTCGTCGCCTCCGCCGTTCCCGCCGCATGCGGTGACCAGCAGCAGTGCGAGCCCCGCGGCGGCGGCCCGTGCCCCCCGTCGCATCTCCCCCGTACCCCCGTCCGCTCGTGAGGGGCCCGCCGGCCGGGAAGCGGACCGCACAAGGCCCCGGACGTCCCCGGTGTCCCTTCCGGTTCGTACGGCGGACCCGGTCGGCAGCTTCGCCGGGAGGCCACCGGGGCGTCAAGAAATCACGCCGTGCTGAAGCGGGGACCGGGCCAATGCGGCCCGGGGCCGGTGACATGCCGCGGCCCGGGCCGCAAGGGCCCGGGCCGGTCCGGCGGTTCGGCGTGCCGGACGCCGCTCAGTGCGCCGCGGCGGTGCTGCGCGACTCGGCGAGCGCGCGCAGGGCGCGGGCGTCCGCCACGGCCTGCTGCTGGGCGATACCGGGCTGGATGCCGAGAGCGGGCAGGCTGGTGCCGTCGCTGAGGTCGAGGAAGACCCAGGGGTCGCCCCGGCGCAGGTTCACCCGGAGGATCTCGGCCCAGGCCAGCCTGCGGGTGCGGGTGAAGTTGACGACGGTGACGCCGTCCTCGTCGGCGACCACCTTGGGGCGGGCGAGCAGCCAGAGGACGAAGAGGAAGCCGGCCGCGGTGGTGACGAAGCTGATCCGCTCACCGAGGCTCAGCTTGTCGAGGACGAGTCCGGTGCCCGCGATCACGGTGAACATCACCGCGCCGACCGACAGCAGGACGATCCTGGTGCGGTGGGGGCGGAAGGTGACCGGCAGGGCGGGCAGCGGGGCGGCGGGCGCGGGGGTGTCGGACATGGTGACGGGGTTCCTCAGAGCCGGCAGGCGTGGATGGCGGTGGTGAGAATGGCCCGGGCGCCCAGCTCGTACAGATCGTCCATGATCCGCTGTGCCTCCTTGGCCGCGACCATGGAGCGGACGGCGACCCAGCCCTCGTGGTGGAGGGGGGAGACCGTCGGGGACTCCAGACCGGGGGTGAGGGCCACGGCCTGCTCCAGGTGCTCGACCCGGCAGTCGTAGTCCATCATCACGTACGCCCGGGCGACCAGGACGCCCTGGAGGCGGCGGAGGAACTGCTGCACCTTGGGGTCGTCGCGGTCCGCGCCCTTGCGGCGGACCACGATCGCCTCGGAGGTCATGATCGGCTCGCCGACGACCTCCAGACCCGCGTTCCGCAGGGAGGTGCCGGTCTCGACGACATCGGCGATGATCTGGGCGACACCGAGTTCGACGGCGGTCTCGACGGCGCCGTCGAGGTGGACCACGGAGGCGTCGATGCCGTTCTCGGCGAGGTGCCGGGCGACGATCCCCTCGTAGGAGGTGGCGACCGTCATCCCGCCGAAGTCCTCGACCCCGCCGGCGGTGCCGGGCCGGGTGGCGTACCGGAAGGTGGAGCGGGCGAAGCCGAGTCCGAGGATCTCCTCGGCGTCGGCGCCGGAGTCCAGCAGCAGATCGCGGCCGGTGATGCCGATGTCGAGGCGGCCCGAGCTGACGTAGATCGCGATATCGCGCGGGCGGAGGTAGAAGAACTCCACCTCGTTCACCGGGTCCACGAGCACCAGCTCCTTGGACTCCTTGCGCTGCTGGTAGCCGGCCTCATGGAGCATCGCCGCCGCGGGTCCGGACAGTGAGCCCTTGTTCGGGACGGCGATGCGCAGCATGGGATCGGCTTCCTTACGTGACGGTGCGGCGGAACGGAACGGGTGGAGCGGGCGGAACGAAGAGAGGAGCCGGGGCGGCCGGGCGGCCGGCCCCGTCAGAGATGGGCGTAGACGTCGTCGAGGGAGATCCCGCGGGCCACCATCATCACCTGGACGTGGTAGAGCAGCTGGGAGATCTCCTCGGCGGCCGCTTCCTTGCTCTCGTACTCGGCGGCCATCCAGACCTCGGCGGCCTCCTCGACGACCTTCTTGCCGATGGCATGGACGCCCTTGTCCACCAGTTCGGCGGTGCGGGAGGTGGCCGGGTCGCCGGTCTCCGCCTTGAGCCGGAGCTCGGCGAAGAGCTCTTCGAAACTTTTGCGGGTCGTGTTCGCCATGATGTTCTCAGGGTACGGGGTCCCGGGGGCCGCTCAGCGCCAGGGTTCGCTCACCGAGCGCAGCGTCGCGGCGGTGGCGACGGCGGCGGTGACGGCCTCGTGTCCCTTGTCCTCGGCCGAGCCGGGCAGCCCCGCCCGGTCGAGGGCCTGCTCCTCGGTGTCGCAGGTCAGTACGCCGAAGCCGACGGGGACTCCGGTGTCCACGGAGACCTGGGTCAGTCCCTGGGCGACGCCCTGGCACACGTAGTCGAAGTGCGGGGTGCCGCCGCGGATGACCACGCCGAGCGCCACGATCGCGTCGTAGCCGCGGCCCGCGAGGACCTTGGCCACGACGGGCAGTTCGAAGCTGCCGGGGACCCGCAGCAGGGTGGGCTCGTCGATGCCGAGTTCGCGCAGGGCGCGCAGGGCGCCGTCGACGAGTCCGTCCATCACCTTCTCGTGCCACTGGGCCGCGATGACCGCGACCCGCAGGTCTCCGCAGTTCCGTACGGACAGTTCGGGTGCGCCCTTGCCGCTCACGCTTCTCCTCGGAGTATCGGGATGTCGGGGAATCGGGGATGTCGGGGATATCAGGGGTGCCGGTGTCCGGCCGGGCCGGGTGCCCGGCGGACGGCGGTGGGTTACTGGGTTACTGGTTGCCGCAGGTGGAGACGGCGGAGGAGTCGAGCCACGGCAGATCGTGGCCCATCCGGTCGCGCTTGGTCCGCAGATAGCGCAGATTGTGCTCGCCCGCCTGGACCGGCATCGGCTCACGGCCGTGGACGGTCAGTCCCAGATCGGTGAGCGCGCTGATCTTGTCGGGGTTGTTGGTCATCAGCCGGACCCCGCGGATCCCGAGGTCGGCCAGGATCTCGGCGCCGGCCGCGTAGTCCCGGGCGTCGGCGGGCAGGCCGAGTTCGAGATTGGCGTCGAGGGTGTCCACACCGCGTTCCTGGAGTTCGTACGCCCGCAGCTTGGGCAGCAGGCCGATGCCGCGGCCCTCGTGCCCGCGGAGGTAGACCACCACGCCCCGGCCCTCGGTGGCGATACGGCGCAGGGACTCCTGGAGCTGGGGTCCGCAGTCGCAGCGCAGGGAGTGGAAGATATCGCCGGTCAGGCACTCGGAGTGGACCCGGACCAGGACGTCGTCCGGGTCGGCGGCGGGATCGCCGTGGACCAGGGCGACATGCTCGATGCCGTCGCGGGTGGAGCGGTAGCCGAAGGCGGTGAACCGGCCGAAGGCGGTGGGCAGGTCCACCTCGGCCTCCCGGCGTACGGCGGGCTCGGTGGCGCGGCGGTGGGCGATCAGGTCCTCGATGGAGATGATCGTCAGTCCGTGCTTCCGGGCGAAGGGGATCAGCTGCGGCAGCCGCAGCATCACCCCGTCCTCGTCGGCGATCTCCACGATCACCCCGGCCGGGCGAAGCCCGGCGAGCCGGGCGAGGTCGACGGCGGCCTCGGTGTGTCCCGGCCGGGCCAGGACTCCCCCGGGCTTGGCGCGCAGCGGGAAGACGTGCCCGGGGCGGACCAGGTCGGAGGGTTCGGCGGTGCCGGAGGCCAGCAGCTTGAGGGTGGTGGCCCGGTCGGCGGCGCTGATGCCGGTGGTGACCCCGTGGCGGGGTGCGGCGTCGACGGAGACGGTGAACGCGGTCTGCATGGACTCGGTGTTCCGCTCGACCATCTGCGGCAGGTCGAGGCGGTCGAGTTCACCGCTCTCCATCGGGGCGCAGATCAGTCCGCGGCACTCGCTCATCATGAAGGCCACGATTTCGGGCGTGGCCATCTCGGCGGCGACGACGAGGTCGCCCTCGTTCTCGCGGCCCTCGTCGTCGACGACCACGACGGGGCGGCCCGCCGCGATATCGCGGACGGCCTGTTCGACCGGGTCGAGGGCGAGGTCCTCGACATTGTCGGTGGAGTACCACGTGGGTGCCGGGATCATGCCGGTGCTCCTTCCAGAGCCGGGGTACGGGTGCGCAGCCACCAGTCGCGCAGTCCCCACAGGACCAGCGCGAAGTAGATGAGGTAGACCAGCCCGGAGAAGGCCAGTCCGCTGTTGAAGGCGAGGGGTACGCCGACGAGGTCGACGAGCAGCCAGGCGAACCAGAACTCGACCAGTCCGCGGGCCTGGGCGATCATCGCGACGAGGGTGCCGACGAAGATGTACGCGTCGGCCCAGGGGCTCCAGGACAGCGACGGGTAGAGGGTGAAGAGCCCGCCGACGGCGAGGGTGCCGGCGGCGGCACCGCCGGCCAGCAGGGCGCGCTCCTTCCAGGTGGCGAAGCGGACCGCGATCGTGCCGTCCTGGGCCTGGGCCCGGCCGTGGGTCCACTGGCGCCAGCCCCAGAGGGCGACGGCGATGACCAGGAGCTGTTTGCCGACGCCGCCGGAGAGCTGGGCGGAGGCGTAGGCGGTGATCAGTACGGCGCCGGAGAGGAGCTGGGCGGGCCAGGTCCAGACCGAGCGGCGCCAGCCGAGGGCGAGCGCGGCGAGCCCGATGGTGTTGCCGGCCATATCGGACCAGATGATGGTCTGGCCGAAGGCGGTGAACGCCTCGGAGTTCAGCCAGGAGACCGCGCTCACCGGTCCGTCTCCCCGGTCCCGGCGCGGGCGCCGAGCAGCTTCTCGACATACTTGGCGATCACGTCGACCTCCAGATTGACCGGGTCGCCGGGGCCCTTCACGCCGAGGGTGGTCAGGGCGAGGGTGGTGGGGATGAGGCTGACCGTGAACCGGTCGTCCCCGGCGTCGACGACGGTCAGGCTGACGCCGTCGACGGTGATGGAGCCCTTCTCCACCACATAGCGGGCGAGGGCGGCGGGAAGGCCGATCTCGACGGTCTCCCAGTGTTCGGAGGGGGTACGGGCGAGGATCGTGCCGACCCCGTCGACATGGCCCTGCACGATATGGCCGCCGAGCCGGCCGCCGACCGCGGTCGGGCGCTCCAGATTGACCCGGGCGCCGGGTGCCAGCGCGCCGAGGCTCGACCGCTTCAGGGTCTCGGCCATCACATCGGCGGTGAAGGCCCCGTCGGCCGTGGTGACGACGGTGAGGCAGACACCGTTGACGGCGATGGAGTCGCCGTGGCGGGCGCCATCGGTGACGACGGGGCCGCGCAGCGTGAAACGGGCGGCGTCGCCGAGGTGCTCGACGGCGGTGACCTCACCCAGTTCTTCGACGATTCCGGTGAACACTTCAGCGCTCCTTGGGGGCGGGGACGGAGGCGGGCGCCGGGGCGGCGGCGTCCGCGGCGGCAGCGGCAGCGGCAGCGGGGACGGCGGTGATCCGCAGATCGGGGCCGACCCGGACGGTCTCGGTCATATCGAGACGCAACGCGTCGGCGATCGTCCCGATTCCGGCACCGCCGAGCGCGGCGGGTCCGGCGCCCAGCAGGACCGGGGCGATATAGCCGACGACCCGGTCGATCGCGCCGGCCGCGACGAACGCCCCCGCCAGGGTGGGGCCGCCCTCCAGCAGGACGGAGCGGACACCGCGCCCGTACAGCTCGGCGAGGAGCGCCGGGACGGAGAGTCCGGGTCCGCCGCCGGGGGCGGGCGGCAGCCGGACGAACTCGGCGCCGGGGATCGGGACTCCGATGAGACCGGTCAGGTCGGCGGTCTCGCCGACGGCGACGAGGGTCGGGGCCGTACCGTCGAGCACCCGGGCGCCGGACCGGATCACGGCCCGGCTGTCCAGGACCACCCGCAGGGGCTGGACGGCGCCCTCGACGCCCCGGACCGCGAGATGCGGATCGTCGGCGGTGAGGGTGCCGGAGCCGATGACGACGGCGTCCGCCTCGGCCCGGAGCCGGTGGACGTCGGCCCGGGCCTCGGGCGAGGTGATCCAGCGGCTGGTGCGGTCCTCGGCGGCGATCCGGCCGTCGAGGGTGGCCGCGTACTTCCACAGCACATGGGGGCGGCCGGTGCGGACGGCGGTCAGCCAGGCGGTGTTGCCCTCGGCGGCCTCGGCGCCCAGCAGACCGGACTCGGTGGCGATACCGGCCGCGCGCAGCGTCGCGGAGCCGCCGGCGGCCTGCGGGGTGGGGTCGGGGACCGCGTACACGACCCGGCGGATCCCGGCGTCGATCAGGGCGCGGGTGCACGGGCCGGTACGGCCGGTGTGGTCGCAGGGTTCGAGGGTGACGTACGCGGTGCCGCCGCGGGCCCGGTCACCGGCCGCGCGCAGGGCGTGGACCTCGGCGTGGGGTCCGCCCGCGCGCCGGTGGTAGCCCTCGCCCGCGATCCGTCCGCCGGTGTCGGTGACGACACAACCGACGACGGGATTGGGGCTCGTGGCGCCGAGGCCGCGGGCGGCGAGCGCGATCGCTCGGCGCATGGCGGTGATGTCGGCTGCGGTGGCCACCGGGTCCTCCTGCCTCTTCGGGCACGGACTCCGGGGCTGTCGACGAACGACAGGGACGGACGATGACGCCGCATACGGCCGCGCACGGCCGTGGAACGCCGACCGCACACCCCGAGGGGCGGGCGCTCAGCTCCTTACGGCCGGCGTGCCGCAAGGGCCGCCCGCCGCGCACTGCCTCCCATCCGGACTTTCACCGTCGGTCCAGGAATTTCACCTGGTCAACCGGCCGCTGGCTGCGGACGGGTCGCGGACTGTAACCGCCGGCTCGGAATTGCACCGACCCCGGAGTGCGCTGCTGCTGATACAGGGCCAGTGTGCCACGGGCCGCTCCGGGCAGTCGACGGGGCAGCTGTGGGGTGACTCACAGGCGGCCGTGGAGTGTTCGCGCGCCGGGCGGGCAACGCGCGTGCGGACAGGGGCCGGAGGGGCCCGTTCCCGCCCGGTCCCGTACCGCCCGTCCCGGGCTATTGACGCACTGGTCTAGTCCTTTTAGTCTCAGCGCCACTCCGCTCGCGCGCGGGGTGCGTGCGCCCGGCGGCGGAGTCCCGGCCCTTGCCGCCGCCGGGCGTCCGGTAACGGGGCGGAGCCCTGCCGTACGGCGCCTGGTCCCGCCCTCGGCGTCGTGCCGTGGCGGACGCGCTGGGGCATGCGGCGCCGTGTCGTACGGCGTACGCGCTGTGGCGTGCGGCGCCGCGCCGTGCCCTGCCGTCAGCCCAGGGTGCGTACCGGATCGCCCGCGAGATACGCCTCGATGTTCTCGACCGCCTGCCCGAAGTAGCCCTCGTAGTTGCGGCGGGTCACATAGCCCAGGTGCGGCAGGCCGAGGAAGTTGGGCGCGGTGCGCAGCGGGTCGCCGGCCGGGAGGGGTTCGGTGGCGAAGACATCGGCGCCCGCGCCCGCGATCCAGCCCTCGCGCAGCGCGCGCAGCAGCGCCGTCTGGTCGACGATGCCCGCGCGGGAGGTGTTGACGAGGAAGGCGGTACGGCGCATCCGGCGCAGCTCGGCCTCCCCGATCAGCCCCCGGCTCCGGTCGCCGAGCACCAGATGCACACTGACGACGTCGCTGGTCTCCAGCAGCTCCTCCTTGGACGCACAGGGGATCACGCCCTCGGCGGCCGCCCGAGCGGGGTCCAGCCGGGGGCTCCAGGCAGCCACCTCCATCCCGAAGGCGGCACCGACCCGGGCCACCTTGGTGCCGATCTTCCCGAGCCCGAGCAGACCGAGCCGGCGGCCGTGCAGATCGGCCCCGAGGCTCTGCTGCCAGGGGCCGCCCGCGCGCAGGGCGGCGTTCTCCACGGTCACCCCGCGGGCCAGGCCGAGGATGAGTGCCCAGGTCAGTTCGGCGGGCGGCTCGGAGTTGCTGGCGGTGCCGCAGACGGTGACGCCGTTGCGGGCGGCAGCCGCGAGGTCCAGGGCGGCGTTGCGCATCCCGGAGGTGATCAGCAGTTCCAGCCGGGGCAGCCGGTCGAGCAGCGCGGCCGGGAACGGGGTGCGCTCCCGCATCACGACCAGGATCTCGCAGTCGCCGACGGCGTCCACGACGGCGTCGTGGGAGGCGAGCGGCGTCCGCAGGAAACGGGTGGCGACCCGGTCCCCGAGCCGGGGCCAGTCGGCGAGGGTGCGGGCGACGTCCTGGTAGTCGTCGAGCACGGCGCACCGCAGTACGCCGGACGCGGGCGGCCCGTCCGCTCCCCCGTCCGGGCCCGTGACCGCGTTCGTGCCGGGACGCGGGTCCGTGCCCGCACCCCTGTCCGTGTCCGGTTGCGTGCCCGCGTCCGTCTCCGTGCCCGGTCCCGCGCCCGTGTCCTTGTCCTTGTCCGTGCCCGGTCCCGTGCCCGCGCCCGTGTTCTTGTCCTTGTCCGTGCCCGGTTCCGTGCCCGTGTCCCTGTCCGTCATATCGCCCCGCCCCTTCCGTATGCCCCCGGTACCCCGGGCCGCCTGTCCTCGCGGCGGAACCGGAGCCTTCGGGCGGCCGCCGTTCCGTCGTCGACCCGGGTTCCCGGGTGTCCCTCGGTTGCCGGTGCTCGGTGGCATCCGGTTCTTCCGTGGCTGCCGGTGTTTCCGTGGCCGTTGAGGCGGGAGCGTAGTGCACACCCGCGCGCCCCCGGCGCACGACGACCGCTGCCGCGGGTGCTGCGCGGTCCGGCGGCACCGTCCGGCAACACCCGGCGCCACGAACCGCGTCCGTCCCCGGGCGGACCCGCCCCCACCAGCGACGACCCGGTGTTGCGCCGAACCCGGCCGCCGCCGGGCCCGGATCGCCAACGTTGCCGTTGTGCCGGTCGGGCGGCGCAACGCCCCGCCCGCACCCCATGCTGTCCCTCACCTTCCGGCGGCCGTCGGAAGGTGCCCGTCCCTGCCGGAGGTCCGGCCGGGGTGACGAAAGGACGAGGACGCCATGGAGCGCCCGCTGCTGTCGTTGAGAGCCACTCTGATCCTCTTACTCGCGGTCCTCACCGGGCTGGGCGCGGGGGTGCTCACCGCGGCCGCGGGCGAGAACACCGCGCGCAGCGTGCTCTGCGGGCTCGCCGTGACCGGCCTCGCGGTGCCGTTCTTCGACAAGCTGGTCGGTCTGGAGGAGCGGGGCGGCGGCGCACCGCCCAGGCCGGACGGCCCGGTGGACGCGAACCCGGCGCCCGTGGCACACGCGGTGCCGGGGAATCCGGGCGCGACCGGCGCCCCCGGCGCGGCGGGCACGCACGGCGCGGCCGGCCCGGACGGCGGTGACCGGCGTGGCTGAGCTGAGGGAGCTGGGTCCCGATCTGAGCGCGGAGGCGCGCGCCCTCGCTCTGGAGCTGCGCCGGCTGTTCCAGGCGCTCGACGTGTCCGTACGCCGGTACGCGGCCCGGCGGCTGCGGGACGCGGGCACCTTCTCCCGCTATCTGAACGGCACCCGGGTACCGCCGTGGGAAGTGGTCACGGACCTCTTCACCGACCTCGCCGAACATCTGGGCACGGCGGCCACGCCCGACACCATCGAGCTGGTGCGCAAGCTCCACCGGGCGGCGCTGACCACCTCGGCGCCCTCGCCCCGGCATGCGATGGAGGTCCTGGAGCGGCAGCTCGCCGACGCCGACCGGGTCTCGCGCCGCTCCTCCGTCCACGGCGACGCCCTCGGCGACGCCCTGCTGGACCGGCAGCACCGGATCGCCGATCTGGAGGTGCGGATCAGCGAGCTGGAGGCGGAGTGGTGCGCGGAGCGCGAGCGGTGCGACCGGCTCGCGGAGGCCGCGCCCGACGTCTCGGAGCTGCTGCGCGAACGCGAAGCGCTCCAGGGCCAGGTGGGACAGCTGGCGGAGGAACTCGCGGTCACCCGCCTCCAGCGGGACAGCGCCGAGGAGCGGTGCGTCCTGCTGGAGCGCCAGCTGGAGGCCATGGAGAAGGTCCGGCAGGGCGACGGGCTGCCGACGCTGATCCCCCCGGCCGGTCCGGTGGGAGAGGCCCTGCCGAAGGTCCTGATCGTCGACGACCAGAAGGACAACCTCCTCGCCATGACGGCGGTGCTGTCGACGCTCGACCAGGAGCTGGTGGCGGTCTCCTCCGGGCGGGACGCCCTGAAGGCGCTGCTGGACCACGACGACTTCGCGGTGATCATCATGGATGTCCAGATGCCGGTGATGGACGGCTACGAGACGGCCGCCCACATCAAGCGCCGCAGCCGCAGCAGCAATGTCCCGATCATCTTCCTCACCGCGATGGGCGCCGACCCCGAGCACTCGGCCCGCGGCTATGCGGCGGGCGCGGTCGACTACATCGGCAAGCCCTTCGACCCCTGGGTGCTGCGGGCGAAGGTGGCGGTCTTCACGGGCATCTACCTGGAGCGCCGTGCCCACGCGCACGCCCACGCGCGCTGACGGGGCAGAGCCGACGGGGCGAACCCGGCCCGCTCCGCCCGCGCCGAGGGCCACATGTACGCCCACGCGCACCGGCGGGGCGGGGCCACCGGAACGAGCGGCGCCACGGCCGGAGGGCCGCTACCCGCCCGAGGCGAACAGGTCGTCCTGGGCCCGGTCGCGGGCCGTCAGCAGGGCGCCGCGCAGGATGGCCGTACCACCGAGTGCGCCGGGGCGGACCTCCGTGGGCAGGGGGTTGAGCCCGGCGAGCCGGGCGGCGACGCGGTTCGCCAGTTCGGCGCCGCCCGCCAGGCCGATCTCGCCGCCGAGGACGACGCAGCCGGGGTCGAGGATCGAGGTGACGGCCGCCGCGCCCAGGGCGACCCGGTGCGCGAAGGCGTCGAGGAAGGCGCCGGAGGCCGGATCGGACGCCGCGGCCGCCGCCGCGGCGGCCACCAGCGCGACCGCCGGGGGCTCCGTGGCGCCGGGTTCCTTCAGCCCGTGCTCCTCGGCGAGTCCGCCGATCGCGGCCGAGCCCGCCAGGGAGTGGAATCCGCCGTCGCAGCCGGACGCGGAGGGCAGTCCCCCGGTGCCGGGCACGGGCAGGAAACCGATCTCGCCCGCGCCGCCGGACGCGCCCCGGCGCACCTGCCCGTCGAGGACGAGAGCCGCGCCGACGCCGTGGCCCAGCCAGAGGAAGGCAAAGGTGTCGCGGTCGCGGGCGGCGCCGGACCGCTGCTCGGCCACGGCGGCGAGATTGGTCTCGTTGTCCAGGACGATCCGCGCGGGCAGCCGCTCCTGGAGGGCGCTGACCAGGCTGCGGTGCCAGCCCGGCAGCCCCGATTCACGGAGGTCGCCGGTGCCGGGGTCGATCAGCCCGGGGACGCCGACGGCCACCGAGTGCAGCCTGTGCACCCCGGCGTCCCGGGCCGTGCGTTCCAGCAGCGCCGCCGCGCGTTCGACGGCGGGTCCGGTGGGAGTGGAGCGGGCGATCGGGAGGGACGCCTCGGCGAGGGTGGTGCCCAGGAGGTCGGCGACGACCAGGGAGATCCCCTGGGTGCGGACGTCGAGAGCGGCCAGGTGGGCGCGGTCGGCGGCGATCCCGTACACCCGCGCGTTGGGGCCGCGGCGCCGGGCGCCCGCCTCTCCGACGACCCGGATGAGCCCGGATTCCTGGAGCCGTTCGACGAGGTCGGCGACGGAAGGCCGGGAGAGCCCGGTCAGGACCTTCAGCTCCCCGGCCGTCAACGGGCCTTCGCTCTGGAGGAATCCCAGGGCGAGGCGGTCGTTGATGGCCCGGGCGGTGCTCGGGGATGCGGGCATGCCGGAATCCTTCCAGATCGGTTTCCGGGCCCGGTCGAGGGGTCGCGGGCGACCGTGTCCGGACGGGTCCGGAGCGGGGTCGTTCGATTGCGGTCGACACGGGGGTTAACTATCAGGCAAGCTTCCTGATAGTTTACGCCCGAGCCCGCCGGTGGACGATTCGGCCGGGCGGCGGCGGGAAACTGCCGGACATCGAGGACACATCGGCTCTTGGGAGGGGCAGGCCTTATGGCGGAGTACGGGGCGAGTGACGGGGACACCGGTCCGCGGCGGATACGGCAGGCGCGGTTCGCCCTGGCTGCGGTCTTCTGTGTGCACGGAGCAGTCACGGGGAGCTTCGCCACCCGGATCCCGTGGATCGCGGACCATGCGGGGATCGGCGCGGGCCAGCTCGGCCTCGCCCTGGCCTTCCCCGCCATCGGCGCGTCCCTCGCGATGCCCGTCGCCGGGGCGATCAGCCACCGGCTCGGCGCGCGCAACGCCCTGCGCTGGCTGCTGGCACTGTGGACGCTGGCCCTGACGCTCCCCTCGCTCGCTTCCAATCTGCCGGGGCTCTGCGCGGCGCTCTTCGTCTACGGCGCGACCGCGGGCACCTCGGACGTGGTGATGAACGCCGTCGGCATCGAGGTCGAGAACCGGATGCGGCGTTCGATCATGTCCGGGCTGCACGGCATGTGGAGCGTCGGCGCCCTGATCGGCTCCGCGGGCGGCATGCTCGCCGCCCATCTCGACACCGACGCCCGGGTCCACCACGCGTTCGCCGCCGCGGTCCTCACCGTGCTGGGGCTGATCGTCTGCCGGGGTGTACTGGACGTACGGAGCGAACCCGGCGAGGAACCGCCGCCGCACTTCGCGATCCCCCCGAAGTCGGCCGTGGTCATCGGGGCGATCGGCTTCTGCGCGGTCTTCGCGGAGGGCGCCAGCCTCGACTGGTCCGCGGTCTATCTGAAGGACGTCCTCGGCGCGTCCCCGGGGCTGGCGGCCGCGTCGACCACGGCGTTCGCGCTGACCATGGCCGTCGCCCGGCTGGCGGGCGACCGGATCGTGGACCGGTTCGGCGCGGTGCGTACGGTGCGGACCGGCGGAGTCCTGGCGACCGCGGGCGGCCTGCTGGTCGTCACCGCCGCCCACCCGGCGACGGCCCTGACCGGCTTCGCGTTCATCGGGCTCGGTGTCGCCGTCGTCGTCCCGCTCGCCTTCGCGGCGGCCGGGCGCAGCGGACCGCGCCCGGCCCAGGCGATCGCTGGTGTCGCGACCATCACCTACACCTCCAGCCTGATCGCGCCGTCCGCGATCGGCGCGGTCGCCGACACGACCAGTCTGGTGGTCTCCTTCGGGCTGGTCACGGCGCTGGCCTTCGGGCTGATCGCCGGGGCGGGCGTGCTGCGGTCGGCCGGACGCGGCGGCGGGGCGAAGGCCCCGGCCGCCGAGCCCGCGCCGGCCGAAGCCGGCTCCTGACCGGCGGCGCCCTCCCGGGCGCCGCTGCCGAACGGGCCCCGGGCGGGCGCACTGCCACCCGCCCGCCCGGGGCCGCACTCCCACGGAGCGCGCAACCACCGGCCGTACCGGTGCGGGAGCCGCCGCCCGCGCGGCGCACCGCCCGGCCCGGGGCCGCGGCGGCGAACCCTGACCCGGCCGCGTCCCGTACCGGTGCCGCCACCGGCCCGGGCCCCGGGCGGGACGGCTTCCGCCACCACGGCCGTCCGGGGCGCCCCCCCTGCGAAACCCCGCTTTGCGGCGCGACGCGCGGGAGCTGGACCGGCCGGTCCGGAGTACGGCCCCGCCCCCGCGACCCGGCCGCGCCCCGCGGCGAGGCCGCCGCGCGATCCGGGCGGGACGCTTTCCGGCCGCGACCGCCATCCGCCCGGTGCCCCCGCCGGCGCCTCCTCCAGGAGAGCCGTACGAGGTGGGAGCGGCAGCCGCCGCGGTCGGCGGGGCGCTCCGCCGACCACCCGGCGCGCGCCCGCGGCCGAAAAGTGCCACTACCATTGCGCCGATCGCCCCGGGAGGCCCGGGCCGCTCACCCCCTGACCGACTCATCCGTGAGAAGTGGAGCCGCCCGTGAACCTCGGCGTGCGCTGGACCCTGCACGGCGACGGGCGGACCCCCGCTCCGGGCGCCGTCGTACGCCCCGACGAACGGCTCTCGTGGCCGCGGACCGCGGGCCTGGGCGCCCAGCACGTGGTGGCCATGTTCGGCGCGTCCTTCGTCGCGCCGGTGCTCATGGGGCTCGACCCCAATCTCGCGATCATGATGTCCGGCGTCGCCACCATGATCTTCCTGCTGGCGACCCGCGGCCGGGTCCCCAGCTATCTCGGCTGTTCGCTCTCGTTCGTCGGGGTCGCGGCCGCGATCCGGGCGAGCGGCGGGGACAGCGCCACCGTCACCGGCGCGGTCTTCGTGGTCGGTGTCGCGCTCTTCCTCTCCGGTCTGGCCGTCCGGAAGTTCGGCGCCCGGATCATCCATGCGGCGATGCCGCCGATCGTCACCGGCGCCGTCGTCATGCTCATCGGCTTCAACCTGGCCCCGGTGACAGCCTCCGTCTACTGGCCCCAGGACCAGTGGACGGCGCTGCTGGTGATGCTGTTCACCGGGCTCGCGGTGGTCTGTCTGCGCGGCTTCTTCTCCCGGATCGCCATCTTCCTCGGCCTGCTCTTCGGCTATCTGCTCTCCTGGGTGCTCGACCTGGTCTTCGGGAAGATCAACTCCCCGGTGGGCGGCGGCGAGGCCGTGGACCACTGGCGGCTGGACCTGTCGGGGGTGGCGAAGGCCGACTGGGTCGGACTGCCCTCCTTCCACGCCCCGGCCTTCGAGTGGTCGGCGATCCTGGTGGCCCTGCCCGTCGTCATCGCGCTGATCGCGGAGAACGCCGGTCATGTCAAGGCCGTGGGCGAGATGACGGGCGATCCGCTCGACGACAAGCTGGGCACCGCCATCGCGGCCGACGGCGCCGCCTCGATGCTCTCCACCGCGGTCGGCGGCCCGCCGAACACCACCTACTCCGAGAACATCGGCGTGATGGCGGCCACCCGGGTCTACTCCACCGCCGCCTACTGGGCCGCCGCCCTCTTCGCGCTGCTCTTCGGCCTCTGCCCGAAGTTCGGCGCGGTCGTGGCGGCGATCCCGGGCGGCGTGCTCGGCGGCATCACCGTCATCCTCTACGGAATGATCGGCCTGCTGGGCGCCCAGATCTGGATCAACGCCAAGGTGGACCTGAAGAACCCGCTGAACCTGGTGCCCGCGGCGGCCGGCATCGTGATCGGCGTCGGCGGTGTCTCCCTGAAGGTCACGGACGATTTCGAGCTGGGCGGGATCGCCCTCGGCACGATCGTCGTGATCACCGGCTACCACGTGCTGCGGGCCTTCGCCCCGGCGCATATGAAGACGGAGGAGCCGCTGCTGGACGCGGGGACCTCCACCTACGACTCGGCGGCCACCCCGGTGCCCGGCGCCCCGGACACCCCGGGTGCGGGCGACGGCGGTTCCGGGCACACGGAGAAGCGGCCGGGAGCGGGCGGCAACGGCTGACCGTTCGTCCGTTCCGGGGACGTCCCGGCCGACCGGCTCCCGTGCGGGAGCGGCGGCTGGGACCCTGCCCCCATGGTCCGGATGGAGCAGAGCACGGCGGACGGCACCGCGGACGTGGCCGGCCGGATGCGGGCGCTGGACGCCCGGTGGCCCGCGCGGGACGGCGTGGCCGTCTTCAACCGCGTCTATCTGACCGTGACGGAGGAGCTGGGGCGGCGGATCGCCCGGGGCGGGTTCTCCGACCGGCGGTCCGCGGCGGTGCTCGGCACGCTCTTCGCCGAGCGCTATCTGACGGCGGTGGAGCGGGCCGAGTCCGGCGGGCGGCCGCCCGCCTGCTGGCGCCCCCTCTTCCAGTACCGGCGGCATCCCGGCGTACGGCCGGTCCAGTTCGCCCTGGCCGGGATCAACGCCCATATCGGGCACGATCTGGCACTCGCGGTGCTCGACGCCTGCGCGGCGCTGGACTGCGCCCCGGAGGCCCTGGAGAAGGACTTCGACCGGGTCGGCGAGGTCCTGGTGCTGCTGGAGGAGCGGATCAGGGAGGAGCTGATGCCCGGTCCCGATCTGCTGGAGATCGCCGATCCGCTCACCCATCTCGTCGGCGTCTGGAGCCTGGAGCGGGCCCGGGACGCCGCCTGGTCCGCGGCCGGGCTGCTCTGGGGCATACGGGAGCTGCCCGGGTTGGCCGCGGAGTTCACCGAGCGCCTCGACACGGGGGTAGGGCTGGTCGGCCGCTGTCTGCTGACCCCGTGGCCGTGACCGGGCGGCGGCGCCGCGGCCGTACGGAGTCCGCTACGGCCCCCGGCGGAGCGGCCCGGAACACTCGGTGTCGCGGGCCGCTCCGCCGGGGCTCGCCCGGCTCGCTCAGTCCTCCGGCAGTTCGACCGGCGCGATCTCCTCGTAGACGTCGCCCGGCCCCGGGTTGGCGGCGTCGGTCCCGCCGCCGAAGTGGTGCATGACGCCCCAGACGGCGTTGAGCGCGGTCTGCACGGCGCCCTCCGCCCAGCCCGCCGTCCACGAGATGTCGTCGCCCGCCAGGAAGATGCCCCTCTGGTCCTCCGGCAGCCGCTCCTGCATGAAGTGGGTGAACAGGCGCCGCTGGTAGCGGTAGTGGCCCGGCAGGTTGGCCTTGAACGCGCCCATGAAGTACGGCTCGTTCTCCCAGGACACGGTCACCGGGTTGCCGATGATGTGGCTGCGGATGTCGACGTCCGGGTAGATCTCGCCGAGCGACTTCAGCATGACCTCCATCCGCTCGTTCGCGGAGAGCGGCAGCCACTTCAGGCTGTCGTCGCACCAGGTGTACGAGAGGCAGATGACGGCCGGCTTGTCCGGGCCGTCGTCCAGCAGATACGTACCCCGGGTCATCCGGTCGGTGAGGGTCATCGACATCGCGTCGCGCCCGGTCACCGGGTCCTTGTCCAGCCAGAACGGCCGGTCGACCGGGACGAACAGCTTCGACGACTCCATGTAGTGGGTGCGCTCGATGGCGGTCCAGTGGTCGATCGGGAAGAGCGCGTCATCGCAGGCGATCTTGGAGAGCAGCATCCAGGACTGGGCGGTGAAGACGGCCGCACGGTAGGTGCGGATGTCCCCGGAGGCGTCGGTGACGGTGATCCGGTTGCCCGCGGTCCGGTTGAGCCGGGTGACGGCCGGGCGGTGGCCGCCCTCGTGGAGAGTGGCCAGCGAGGTGCCCTGGGCCCAGTGGACGATCTTCTCGGGGGCGCGCTCCCACAGGCGCAGCGGGAGCTGCTGGCTGCCCTCGACGATGCCGCGGTGGTGGTCGTCGGCCTCCGAGTAGACGACCCGCAGGATCTCCAGGATGGAGTTGGGGAAGTCGGTGTCCCAGCCGCCGGTGCCGAAGCCGACCTGTCCGAAGATCTCCCGGTGGCGGAAGGAGGCGAAGGATTCGGAGGCGCAGAGGAAGCCGTAGAAGGTCTGGTTGTCCAGCTTCTCCACCAGCCGGGCCCAGATCTCGCGGATCTTCGGCACGTCCCGCTCCCGCATGGCGCGGTTCATGTCGGAGAAGTCGGCGCCCTCCTCCAGGCAGGCGTTCCACGCCTCCATCACATCGCGGTAGACCTGCGGGAGGTCGTCGACGGTCCGCGCGTAGTGCGACTCGCCCTTGAGGTCCACGACGGTGGACGGGGTGCCGGGGGCCAGCGGGTTGGGGAAGGGCCGGGTGGTCAGCCCCACCAGGTCTATGTAGTGCTGGAGGGCGGTCGAGGACGGCGGGAACCGCATGGCGCCCATCTCGGCGCTCAGCCCGGGGTCGCAGCCGTCGAAGCCGACGGTCCGCAGCCGGCCGCCGATCCGGTCGGCCTCGTACAGCACCGGCTTCAGGCCCATCTTCATCAGCTCGTAGGCGGTGATGATCCCGGAGAGCCCGCCGCCGATCACCGCGATCTCGGTGCCGTGCTCGGTGGCCGGGATCTGGCCGAGCCCGGCCGGATGGGCGAGGAAGTCGTCGTACGCATAGGGGAAGTCCGGCCCGAACATGGTGATCGGCGGCTGCGCGTCGGTGTGCTGGACGGCGGTGGGCACCGTGGACGTCATGGGGTACGGACTCCTTGCGGGAACTGCGCGAACTGCGGGCGCCGGGGGGCCGGCGCGAGCCGCGGTGGTACGGACGGGGGCGGGGGTACGGACGGGGGCGGGGATGCGGTTGCGGGCCGCGGCGGGCTAGGGGGCGCCGTGGAGCGCGGGGCGCCGGTCGGCGGGATTCAGCTCCGAGGTCGCCGGCAGTCCGGCCCCGGCGGCCGCGGCACGGGCCGCCGCCGGATCGAGCACCGCCGGATCGGCTTCGACGGAACCGAGGGTTCCGGAGCTCTGGAGCAGGGCGGTGCGCGGCGGCGGCATGGCAGACCTCGGGCGGTTGGCTGGGGGGACGCGCCGTCGGTTGCCCGCGCGCCGATTCGCCTTAGACCGTACGATCCCGTCTCCGTTCGGGACAAGGCGCGACCGTTGCGTACGGACGGGTGATTCGTTGCGTCTCGGAAGCCCGTGGCGTCGATTTGTTGTGCCCGGTGTCGTCGCAGGTCGCGCGGGGTGTCATCCACCCGGGGAAGGGGCCGGGCCTACCTCTCGGGCGGGACGGTGCGGGGCCTCCCCCGCCCGGGGGCGGAGGCCCGGGGACGACTCCGGAACGATGTGCCGGGGCGGTGCCGCGGGGCAGAGTGATGGCCGTCCGGGCGACCGCCCGGACCGGGCGGCGGGCGCGGGAGGTGCGATGGGGTGACGGTGGACCCGCCCGCGGTTCGGGCGGACGGGCCTTCAGGCGGACGGGCCTTCGGGCGGACGGGCCTTCGGGCGGGCCGGTCTTCAGGCGGACGGGCCCGAGGAGTAGCGGCGCAGCAGCGGGGAGAGCACCAGGACGGATTTGGTGCGCTCCACGAACGGCTCCCCCGCGATCCGTTCCAGTACCCGCTCGAAGTGGCGCATGTCGGAGGCGAAGACCTGGACGATCGCGTCGGCCTCACCGGTGACGGTGGAGGCGGCGGCGACCTCGGGGTAATGCTCCAGACCGCGTTCGATGGCCTCCGGTGAGGTGTTGCTGCGGCAGTACAGCTCGATGAACCCCTCGGTCTCCCAGCCGAGTGCGCCCGGATCGACCCGGACCGTGAAACCGGTGATGGCCCCGGTCTCGCGCAGCCGGTCGACGCGGCGTTTCACCGCGGGGGCGGAGAGTCCGACCCGGGCGCCGATGTCGGCGTAGGAGCGGCGGGCGTCCTCGGCGAGGGCGTGGACGATGCGTTCGTCGAGATCGTTGAGTCGCACGGAGGGTGGTTCACTCTTCATTCGCTGGACCGGGCCTGAGCGGGGGCGGACGCCGTCACCGCGCTTGGAACGCAGTAGAACACACCGCCCGGCCGGGCGGTGCGGACCGACGGCCCTTGCGCCGGGCCACGGGGGTGCCGGGCGAGGGGGCGCGCCCGGTCCGGGCCCGGGAGATTCCCCCCGGGCCCGGACCGGGTACCGCGGGCCGGGTACCGCGGGCCGGGACTCACGGCCGGGGATTGCGGGCCGCCCCGGCTGCCCGCCCCGGCTGCCCCGGAACGGCCGCGGCCTTCCGGATCAGCTCCAGCTCGCGTGCAGCGGCTTGCCCTCCGCGTATCCGGCCGCGCTCTGGACTCCGACGATCGCCCGCTCGGCGAACTCCTCCAGGGAGCCGGCGCCCGCATAGGTGCAGGACGAACGGACGCCCGCGATGATCGAGTCGACCAGGTCCTCGACGCCCGGACGGGCCGGGTCCAGGAACATCCGGGAGGTGGAGATGCCCTCCTCGAAGAGGGCCTTGCGGGCCCGGTCGTACGCCGACTCGTCACTGGTGCGGTTCTTCACCGCGCGGGCCGACGCCATGCCGAACGACTCCTTGTAGAGCCGGCCGTCGGCGGTCTGCTGGAGGTCGCCGGGCGACTCGTACGTGCCGGCGAACCAGGAGCCGACCATCACATTGGAGGCACCGGCGGCCAGCGCCATCGCCACGTCGCGCGGGTGGCGGACACCGCCGTCGGCCCAGACGTGCTTGCCGTACTTCTTCGCCTCGGCGGCGCACTCCAGGACGGCCGAGAACTGCGGGCGGCCGACGCCGGTCATCATGCGCGTGGTGCACATGGCGCCGGGTCCGACTCCGACCTTGATGATGTCGGCGCCCGCCTCGATCAGATCGCGGACGCCCTCGGCGGCCACGATGTTGCCCGCGACGACCGGGACCTCCGGGTCCAGGGCGCGGACCGCGCGGACCGCCGCGATCATGCTCTCCTGGTGGCCGTGGGCGGTGTCGACCACGAGTGTGTCGACGCCCGCGTCGAGGAGCTGCTTCGCCTTGCCGGCCACATCGCCGTTGATCCCGACGGCGGCGGCGATCCGCAGCCTGCCCCGGGCGTCCACGGCCGGGGTGTAGAGCGTGGCGCGCAGCGCGCCCTTGCGGGTGAGGATGCCGACCAGCCGGCCGTCGGCGTCCACGGCCGGGCTGTAGCGGCGGTTGGCGTTGTCGAGCTGGTGGAACGCCTCGCGCGGGTCTATGCCGGCGTCGAGGAGCACCAGGTCGCGGGACATCACCTCGGAGAGCTGGGTGAAGCGGTCGACACCGAGGAGGTCGGCGTCGGTGACCACGCCGACCGGGCGGTGGTCCTCGTCGACGACGACACCGGCCTCGTGCGCCCGCTTGGGGAGCAGCGCGAGGGCGTCGGCGACGGTCTGGTGCGGGGTGAGGACGATGGGGGTGTCGAGTACCAGATGGCGGGTCTTCACCCAGGAGACGACATCGGTGACGACCTCGATCGGAATGTCCTGGGGAATGACGGTGAGACCGCCGCGGCGGGCCAGCGTCTCCGCCATCCGGCGTCCGGCGATCGCGGTCATGTTCGCGGCGACCAGCGGGATCGTGGTGCCCGTGCCGTCCTTCGACGACAGGTCCACGCCCTGGCGGGACCCGACGGCCGAGCGCCTCGGCACCATGAACACATCGTCGTACGTCAGGTCGTAGGGGACCGCGGGGCTGGCGGTCAGCCGGCCCGTACCGGGCTCAAGAAAACGCATAAGTCTCACATTTTCACGCGAAACGGAGCAGGTCACTCCCACGAACGACACAACAAAGAACCCCCGTGCTGTGTTTTCCTCCAAGGTCGCCCCGGCGGGGGCGGCCCCGGGAGATGGCGGGGGCTGGTGTGCAGGACCGTGGGCCTGCCTTACGTCGAAAGGTTACCCGAGACCGAACGGATCAGCGACGGGCCGGTAAGCGGCGGGCCGCGGCGCGCCCGGCCGGGCGGGGCCCGCGGGGTTAGGCTGGCCGGTGTGGCGAAGACCGACGGAGCGTTACGGGCGATCAGCGACCTGCACATCTCCTACGACGAGAACCGCGACATCGTGGCGGGGCTCAAGCCGAACTCGCCCGACGACTGGCTGATCGTGGCCGGGGACGTCGGGGAGCTGATGGCGGACATCGAATGGGCCCTGACCCTGCTGGCGGAACGGTTCGCCCGGGTGATCTGGGTGCCGGGCAACCATGAACTGTGGACGGTCAAGCAGGAGACCAGCCCGCTGCGCGGGGTGGCGCGCTACCGGGCCCTGGTGGACCTGTGCCGCCGGATCGGCGTACTCACCCCCGAGGACCCCTGGCCGGTCTGGACCGGCGCCGGCGGGCCGGTGCGGATCGCCCCGATGTTCCTGCTGTACGACTACAGCTTTCTGGCGCCCGGGGCGACCACGGTCGAGGAGTCGCTGGCCATCGCCCACGAGGCCGGGATCGTCTGTACGGACGAGTTCTATCTCCATCCCGACCCCTACCCCGGCCGGGCCGAGTGGTGCGCGGCCCGGGTCGAGGAGACGGAGCGCAGGCTCACGGAGGTCGCGGGCGATCTGCCGCTGATCATGGTCAACCACTGGCCGCTGGTGCGGACGCCGACGGAGGTCATGACCTACCAGGAGTTCGCGCAGTGGTGCGGCACGGTGCGGACGGCCGACTGGCACACCCGGTTCGACGTCCGGGCGGTGGTGTACGGCCATCTCCACATCCCCCGCAGCACCGTGTACGACGGGGTGCCCTTCGAGGAGGTGTCACTGGGCTATCCGCGGGAGTGGCGCCGGTACGGCCTCCGGGAGGAACTGGCCCGGCAGATCCTGCCCCGTCCGCAGCAGCCTTAGGTCGTCTCTTCCGGATCGGGCCGCCCCCGCAGGCCCGGCTCCCGGGCTCGCCCGGGTCACGGCGGGCGGCCCCGCCCGCGGCCGAGGGCCGTGCGGCGCGGGATGCCGCCGCCCGCCGGGGCAGGGGCAGCCGGGAAGCTCCGGCGGAACCGGCACCCGCCGGGCACCGGCAGCCGTCCCGGCGCGGGGCACCCCGGAAGTCCCGGCGACGTGAACACCCCCGGGCCGGCAGGGCACGGGGGTGCGTGTGCGGACGGCCACCGCCGGGCGGGCCCGCTCGGCGGTGGCCGTCCGAGGACCGCTCCCGGCGGACCAGCGGACCCGCATGAACGATTCCGCGGTCCCGGGATCCGCCGCCGGGACCGCGGCCGCCGTGCGTGGTGCGTTGTCCGTCGTGCGTGCGGGTGCGCCGTCAGGCGTCGGGGTCGGCGCGCTCCAGCGCCGGGCGCAGCCCCGGCGGGGAGGAGAGCAGCAGATCGGCCGCCGCCGTGTCGGTGACCAGGCTGGTCACCAGACCGGAGCGGAGTACGGCCCCGATCGCGTCGGCCTTCCGCTGGCCTCCGGCGATGGCGACGACCTCGGGGATCCGGCGCAGCCGGTCCGCCTCGACCGTGATGCACCGCTCGCCCAGGTCCCGGCCGACCCGGCGGCCGTCCCGGTCGAAGAGGTGCGCGGACATCTCCGCGGCGACGCCGTAGGAGGCGTACCGGGCCCGCTCGTCGTCCGACAGCATGTCGTGGACGGTGGAGACGCCCGCCTCCCAGGATCCGATGGAGACGGCGGCCACGGTGACCTTGTCGAAGTATTCGAAGGCCCGGGCGATCCCGGTCTGGTGCCGCAGCGCGGCGGCCGTCGCCGCGTCGGGCAGCAGCATCGGCGCATAGATGGGATGGGCGTCGCCGCCGGAGACCTGGGCGGCCCGGCGGACCGCCTCGACGGAGCCGCGTTCCGCGGTCCCCGCGTCGTACACCCCGGTCAGCTGGACGACCGTACAGGGCGGCAGCCGGTCGAGGGCCGCGGCCATATGGATGGTGGAGCGGCCCCAGGCCAGGCCCAGGACGTCGCCCTCGGCCACCAGTTCGCCCAGCAGATCCGCGGCCACCTCGCCCAGGTTCTCCGGATCGGGCGATTCGTCGGCCTCCGCCGGGGACTCGACGACGACGGCGTGCCGCAGCCCGAACCGGGCCCGCAGCGCGTCGGAGCGCTCGGCGTCCAGCTCGGCGGGGACCCGGATCTCGATCCGGACCAGCTCCCGCTCCAGCGCCGTCTCCAGGACCCGTGCGACCTTGAAGCGGCTGACGCCGAACTCCTCCGCGATCTGGATCTTGGACTTGCCTTCCAGATAGAACCGGCGGGCCATCGCCGCCGCCTGGACGAGCTCCGCGGGTCCCATCCGCAGGGCGGATCGTCCCGCCGACCTAGCAGACACCGCGTCTCCTCACTCCTGTTCAGACTCCGGATCCGTCATCCTGTCAGATCCGGCCGTTGTCGATCAGCCCGGTCGGGCCGAGTTCATCTGCGTGTGGCCCACCGGTCACTCGTGGTGATCCGGCGGGCCGGGTGGTACGCCCCCGGAGGCCGGCCGCCCCGGCCGGGGCTTCCGGTAGTCCTCCAGGGGTCCTCCGGATCAGTGTGCGCAGGCCCAGCCCGCCGTGGCGACGGTCTGTTCGGCCGTTGCGCGCAGCCCGCGGATCGCGGCGGCCGGGTCCTCGGCGCCGTACACCGCGGAACCGGCGACGAAGACGTCGGCACCGGCCTCCGCGCACCGCTCGATGGTCGAGGCGGCGACCCCGCCGTCGACCTGGAGCCAGAGTTCGAGGCCGTGCTTGGCGATCAGCTCACGGGTGCGGCGGATCTTCGGCAGCATGATGTCGAGGAACGCCTGGCCGCCGAAGCCCGGCTCCACGGTCATGATCAGCAGCATGTCGAGTTCGGGGAGCAGGTCCTCGTACGGTTCGATCGGCGTGGCCGGCTTGAGCGCCATCGACGCCCGGGCGCCCTTGGCCCTGATCTCCCGGGCCAGCCGGACCGGGGCCGCGGCCGCCTCCACATGGAACGTCACCGAACCGGCGCCCGCCTCCACGTACTGCGGAGCCCACCGGTCGGGGTCCTCGATCATGAGGTGGCAGTCCAGCGGGGTGTCCGTGGCCCGGCTGAGGGACTCCACGACCGGAACGCCCAGCGTCAGATTGGGCACGAAGTGGTTGTCCATCACATCGACATGCAGCCAGTCGGCGCCCCCGGGGCCCCCCACGGCCTTCGCCTCCTCCGCCAGTCGGGCGAAGTCGGCGGAGAGAATACTGGGATTGATCTGTACGGCCATGGGCCAAGCCTGCCATGGACCGGGGCGGTTCCCCGCCTCCGTCCGTCCTCCGGTACGGAACGAAGCCTTCCGGCCACCGCATTCCCGGCAAGTCCGGCAGAGTGCCGCCGTATCGCGCCGACCGGGGGCTCCCGGGGCGGCCGGAACCGTTCGGTGTCCGGACCGCCCCGGGTATCCCGGAGTACTGCCGTACCGCTCAGGCGGTCCGGCGCAGCAGGGCCAGATACATGGCGTCGGTGCCGTGGCGGTGCGGCCACAGCTGGATGTCCGGTCCGTCGCCGAGCCCGGGGACCCCGGGCAGCAGCGGCCTGGCGTCGATCCACTCCGCGTCGGCGGGGGCGGCGCCGCCGCGGCCGCGGAGCACGTCGTCCACCACGATCCGGGTCTCCGCGAGATGGGGCGAGCAGGTGGCGTAGCCGACGACTCCGCCGACCCGGACCGCCTTCAGCGCCTCCCGCAGCAGGCCGCGCTGGAGCGAGGCGAAGCCCTCGACATCCTCGGGGCGGCGGCGCCAGCGGGACTCGGGGCGGCGGCGCAGCGCGCCGAGGCCGGAGCACGGGACGTCGACCAGCACCCGGTCGAAGCTGCCGGGCCGCCACGGCGGACGGGTGCCGTCGGCGGTCACGACCTGGTACGGGCCGGGGTTCCCGGCGAGTGCCCGGGCGACCAGACCGGCCCGGTGCGGCTGCTTCTCGGCGGCCAGCAGCGAGGCGCCGCGCCCGGCCGCCAGCGCGCCCAGCAGGGCCGCCTTGCCGCCGGGTCCGGCGCAGCCGTCCAGCCAGCGGGCGTCCGGGCCGTCGAGCGGGGCGTTCGCCAGGGCGACGGCCACCAGCTGGCTGCCCTCGTCCTGGACACCGGCGCGGCCCTCGCCGACCGCGGCGACCGCGCCCGGCTCGCCGCCGTCCGCCATCCGTACCGCGTACGGCGACCAGCGGCCCGGCTCCGCGGACCCGTCCGCCAGCAGTTCGGCGGTGGTGGCCCGGCCGGGCCGGGCGACCAGCGTCACCTCGGGCCGCTCGTTGTCGGCGGCCAGCAGCTCCTCGATCCCGGCGCGGGGGCCGCCGAGGGCGTCCCAGAGGGCCGAGACGACCCACCGCGGGTGCGAGTGGACGACCGCCAGATGGTCCTCGGGGTCCTCGTCGTACGGCGGCGCCACCCGCTGGATCCACGTCTCCAGATCGTCGCGGGAGATCTTCCGCAGTACGGCGTTCACGAACTTCGCCCGGCCGTCGCCCAGCACCACCCGGGCCAGCTCCACACTCGACGACACCGCCGCGTGGGTGGGGATCCTGGTGCCGAGCAACTGGTGCGCGCCCAGGGCGAGCACGTCCAGCACCGGCGGGTCGACCTCGCGCAGCGGCCGGTCGACGCAGGACGCGATGATCGCGTCGTAGGTGCCCTGGCGCCGCAGGGTGCCGTAGACCAGCTCGGTGGCGAGCGCCGCGTCCCGGTCGTCGAAGCCCTCCTTCTCGCGCGCCTTGCGCAGCAGCGGCGGGAGGACGAGATTGGCGTAGGCGTCCCGCTCGTCGACGGCCCGCAGCGCTTCGAAGGCGAGGATCCGCACGGGGTCCTTCACCGGGCGCCGGTAGGTCTTCTGGGGACGGGGCCGGCGAGCCCCCTGGGGGCGTGCCTGGTCGTTCAAAGGTGCTCCGCGGTATCTGATCAGTCGGGGTCCGCTCCCAGGTTACGTCCGGCCCGCGGCTGCGGCGGCACGGCCACCGGGTCCGGCCCCGACGGCCGTGGGCCGGTGGGCCCGCGCCGGGGCACCGCGCTCCCCCGCATCCGGCGGCGACGAGTGGCGGGCGACGGCAGGACCGCGCGGTGACGGCCCGGAGCCGGGCATCGCCGCGCCCTCCGCGCCCCGCGGGCGCGAACAGGGGCGTCCGGGGCAGGGGTCTCCCGGGGCCGGACAGGACCGCACCGCACACCGGCCGCCGGGGGGGTACGCCGAATCTCCCCCCTCGCCCCCGTCGGCCGGTCCCTCCGGCGCGCGGAGCGAAGCGCTCCGGCACGGGCTCCGGCCGGGCCGACGACCGGGTGGGATCCGCGGCTGCCCGACGGAGGACGGGCGGTGGCCGTACGGGAGCGGATCGGGGCCGCGCCACGGCGGCCGTCTCCCCGTGGGCCGCCACCACGCCGGGCACGGTAGCCGCCGGGTGGCCCGGACCGTGCCCGGCAGCCGCCGGGGCGGTGTCTCCCGGGCGCGGTGCCGTACGGGTCGTGGTCCCCGGTCCCCGGTCCGGAGAAGAGCGGCCTCCGACCGGTGCCGGGGGCACCCCCGCGGAACGATGGACGCTGCTTCACGGCCCGCGCTCCCACCCGGGAACCGGCGGCGAACCAGGGACGGGGCGGGGGCGATACCCGAGGTGCCCCCGGACACCGGCAGGGCCCCGCGCCCGAAGACCCGTACGGACCCGCCCGGTGGCCCGGGGTCAGCCCGCCGTGCCGCCGTCGAGGCGCTCGCCGGGGGCGATCCGGACGCCGCGTGCCCAGTCCGCCGCCCGCATCGGCTTCTTGCCCTGCGGCTGGACCCAGAGCAGTTCCACGGCGTGCGAGCCGGTCCCCGCCCGGACGTCGTTCTTGCCCACCGCCAGCTCGCCGGGGGCCAGTTCGGTACGGGCCGGGTCGAGCGCCACGGAGACCAGCTTCAGCCGCTCGCCGCGGAAGACCGTCCACGCCCCGGGCGCGGGCGTGCAGCCGCGGACCAGCCGGTCGACGCGGAGCGCGGGCGCCCGCCAGTCCACCCGGGCGTCGTCGACGGTCAGCTTCGGGGCCAGCGAGACCCCTTCGGCGGGCTGCGGGACCGCCGTCAGGGTGCCGTCCTCGATGCCGTCCATGGTCGCGGACAGCAGGCCCGCCCCGGCGAACGCCAGCCGGGTCAGCAGGTCGCCGCTGGTGTCGGTGGGCCGGACGGTCTCCGTCAGCACCCCGTAGACCGGCCCCGAGTCCAGCCCCTCCTCGATGAGGAACGTGGCCGCGCCCGTCACCTCGTCCCCGGCGATCACCGCGTGCTGCACCGGGGCCGCGCCCCGCCACGCGGGCAGCAGCGAGAAGTGCAGATTGACCCAGCCGCGCCGCGGCACGTCGAGCGCGGTACGGGGCAGCAGGGCCCCGTAGGCGACGACCGGGCAGCAGTCGGGCCCGATCTCCCGCAGCCGGGCCAGGAAGTCCTCGTCCCGCGGCTTGGCGGGCTTGAGGACCTCGATCCCCGCCTCCTCGGCACGCTGGGCGACCGGGCTGGCCACCAGCCTGCGGCCGCGGCCCGCGGGGGCGTCGGGCCGGGTGATCACCGCGGCGACCTCATGACGGTCGGAGGCGATCAGGGCGTCCAGGGCGGGGACGGCGACCTCGGGGGTGCCGGCGAAGACGAGCTTCATGGGTGGCTGACTGCCTCTCGGCTGTACGGGTGAGTGCGGACCTGCGGAAACGGCACGGGCGGGACCGGCGCGCCCCGGAAGGCGCACCAGTCTAGGTCGTACCCCGCACGCGCCGGGTGCCCGGCGCCGGCCCGCGGCCCGCGCCGGACCGGGGGGCGTACGGGAGCCCGTGCGCCGGGACGGTATGCGCTTACGCCCCCGCACCGTGACCACAACGCCGGGTGCGGCGTTGGTCAAGACAGATTGACCGATCTCCGGGGGGACGGCTCACGCGGTCGCCGGGGATCGGCCGACGCGGGCCGCTCCCCTCGGCGGCCCGGATCCTTTTCCACGCCGGTTCGAGAGGCTTCCCGATGGCCGACCACGCAACCCACGACGCCCAAGCCCGGGCAAGCCTGCATCTTCTGGTGCGGGACATCGAACGGGTCCGCCGGCAGGTGGACGCGTTGCGCACACTCACCGCCCAGCTCGGCAATGTGTACCGCCCGCGCCGCACCGGTCCCTCCACGGGCTTCGTCGTCTACGGCAGGGCTCCGGCGCCCACCGTCCGCCTCGCCCAGGAGCTGCGGGACAGCGTCGAGACGCTGGTCACGGCCGCCGTCGACTTCGACCGCTCGCTGGGCTTCTCCTGGGACGCGGTCGGCTCGGCCCTCGGGGTCACCAAACAGGCCGTCCACCGGCGGTACGGCGCCCGGCGCGCCGCGCCCACGGCCGTCGGGGCCGAGCCCGAGCAGCAGCCGCGTTCCTTCCCGGCGGCGGCGAGTCTCCCGGCGGCCGCGTCGGTCCCCGCGGCGCGCAGCATGCCCCCGCAGCCTTCGGCGGCTCCGGCGGCTGCCGCCGAACCCCGCCCGAACGCCTTCCCCGGCCCCCGCAACGGCTGACCCCCGCCCCCGGCGGCAGCCCCGCCACGGGGAGCGCCCGGCCCGGTGGACGCCATTGCCGCCTGCCGCCGCCCGGTGGCCGGCCGCGCAGTTCCCGCGCCCCTGGGTATCTGTTCCCGTCGTCCTTGCCATGAGGCCGCCCCTCGCTCGCAGCGACGGGGGAGACCGGAAGGGGCGCTGGGGGTCCCCCTCACGCCGCCAGGCCTGGGGGTCCCCCCACGCCGCCAGGCGTCCAGGCC
>NZ_JBSFNQ010000057.1:0-50772 GCF_053981115.1 Streptomyces sp. NPDC003691
ATGTCGATCTCCTGCTGGGGCGCGTCCGCGCGGAGGCGGCGTTCCGTCTGGGCGATCGGCTGGAGGCCCGTACCCGAGGGTCCGGGCCGGGTGAACGCGATGGTCCGTCGGTCCGGCCCGGGCGGCGCCGGGCCGGGCCGACGGACCTCGCTCCGCCTCGAATCGTCCCTTCCGGACCCTTCCGGACCCTTCCGGACTCCGGTCCGGTCCGGGAGAAACCCGCTACGGCCGCAGGGTGGGCTCCCGCTCCAGCTCCTGCTTGTCGAGCCGGACATCGGCCTTCGACAGCCGCTTCGCCTTCGCCTCGTCCTGCTGGACCGCGGCCGGGGCGACGCCCGCCCACTTCAGGACCGACGCGGTCGCGGCGGCCCGCTGCTCGGCCGGCAGACCGTCGATACGGGCCCCGTGGTTGGCCCCGGGCACGGTGTGGACGAAGCTGTCGCGCGCCCCCTTGCCCAGCCGGAACGGCTCGGCGCTCCACGGGTCGTTCTCACCGTTGACGAACATCATCTGCCGGGCGTTGTTCCGCACCCAGTTGTCGATGTCCTTCATGGCGTTCTTCTTGAACTTCATCGGGATGTCCCGCGGCACGAAGTTCCGCGGCGGCTGGTAGCCGTACCGGCTCAGCCCGTCGAGGTGCGGCTGCTCGACGTCCGGCGAACCCAGCTCCGTACCGGCCTGGTAGTAGTACGGCGTGTACGGCGCCAGACCCTGGTCGGTGTAGAAGGAGAAGCCGGAGATGTCGTTGACGGTGTTCCAGAGCTCCTGGTCCGTCGCCGTCTTCGCGTCCGGGATCGTGCCGCAGTCGGCGACCATGCTGTACTGCCAGAAGGCCCAGGTGTAGTCGAGGACGACGGCCTCGAACGCCCGGTCCAGCGAACCCACCGTGGTGAAGGTGTAGTTGTTCGCGGCCGCCAGCTCCGCGTACTTCGCGGACAGCGCGTCCCGGCGGACCAGCGCCTCGCGCTGAACCCCGTTCAGCTTGTCGCGGCACTCCTGGGTGCCCACGTTCTCCAGGAAGTCGTCGTACGCCGAGTCCTCGTCGTTCCGGACGTCGTTCGGCGCCACATAGGCGACGACACCGTCCATGTCACCCGGGTAGAAACGCTCGTAGTACGTGGCGGTCATACCGCCCTTGGAGCCACCGGTGGAGATCCACTTGCGGTCGTAGATCTTCTTCAGCGCCCGGTGGATCCGGTGCTGGTCGCTGGCGGCCTGCCAGATGTCCAGCTTGGTCCAGTCGGCGGGAGCGGGCCGCGACGGCGTGAAGAAACGGTACTCCATGGAGACCTGGTTGCCGTCGATGATCGCCGTGGGCTCACTGCGCCGGGGGTTGGTGTTCAGCCCGTACCCGGAGGTGAAGAAGACGGTGGGGCGGCTGGTGTCCTTGTGCAGCAGGGTGATCCGCTGCTGGAAGGTCCCCTTGCGCGGATTGCGGTGGTCCACCGGCTGGGTGTAGTTGAGGACGAAGAACCGGTACCCCGGGGTCGGCTTCTCCTCGATGAGGCTCATCCCGGGTATCGCGAGGATCCGGTCCTTGATGTCCGCGGTCGCCGGTGCCCCGGCCGTCCCGGCCGCCGGCTCCGCGGCGGTGGCCGCACCTGCCGTCGCGCCGGTCGCACTCACGGTGCCGATGAGCAGCGTGAGAGACAGCACTCCTCTGAGCGCCTTACGCATGAACCCTCCCCTGGCTTCTACGTGGGTCGCCGTGAACCTAGCGGCGCGGACCCCGGACCCGCCAGACCCCAACGCCGATGACCAGGGAAAACTTTCCACGGAAGGCTCGTGAACCGGGATTTTTCACACCTCTTGGCGGCTTCCGGCGACAACTCCGGCGGCCCTGCGGCTCAGCACAGGATCCAGCCCGTCGAGGCACCGTGACCCGAGACGGAACCGGAGGCCCGGACACAGCGGTTGAGGGCGTGTACGGTCCGGGGGCCGGCGATCCGGCTGTACCGGCCGCGGTCGACGACGGGCCTGCCGCCATGCACCTGGATGGAGAGCGCCATCGGCCGCGGGGTGCCCGGGGACTTGGCGAGGGTGAAGGCGCAGGCGTACCGCCGGCTCTGGTAGACCCGCAGCTCCCCGGTACGGAACACAATCCTCCGGGCCAGTTTCCCGGAGCAGGGCCCGGCCGCGCGGACCTCGGCGGCGCCCGGGGCGGCCCCGGGAATCGCCCGGGCCGCGGTCCCGCCCCGGCCACGGTCGGAGTCCGCGGCCGCCGGGGACGACCCCGGACCCGCGAGGGTGAGCAGGGTGGCGGCCAGCACCAGCGCGAGCGTACGGGCGATCGTTCGCCGCAGCCGCCCCGCCGGACGGCGGCGTACGCCACCGGGGACTCCCGGCGGGGCCGGTGCCCCGGGGGGCCCGGAATCCGCGCGGAGCCTCCGGGCGGGCCCGGCCGCAGCCGCTCCGCCCGGCCGGGCCGCGGCCGCCCGGCCCCCACCGTCCCCCGTGCCCTTGCCGTCGCCCGTACTCCCGCCCGGGCCCGTGCCCTTGCCACGCGGTCCTCTGCCGGTTCCTCCGAGCGTCACCACAGCTGTCCCCCGCCTCTCGCGGCGTCGCCGCACATAGGTCGTATGTGCGTACGACGCTCAGGACCCGCGAAAGGGTTGTCGCCGCAGTGCGGGGAAACCGTGAAAGGCCGAAGACCCCCGGCGGAGAGCCCGGATCCGGCCGCCCGCGGGTGCCCGGCGGGGCCGGTGCCCGGCTGCCCCCGTGGGTGCCGGACCGCCCGCGGGTGCCCGGCGAAGCCGCCGGTGCCGGACCGCCCACGGCCGTTCCGTTCGTACGGCCCGGACCCACGCGGCACGGCACGGGTCCCGCGCCGGTGGGTCGGACCCCGCTACCGCACCGCGGCCGGAACCGGGTCGCCCTCGCCGTCCGGGCCGCCCCCGCCGGGCCCACCCGTCTCCCCCAACTCCTCCGCCTCACCGGTCTCGCCCGTAAAGGTGCGCCACAGTGTCGCGTACCGGCCGTCCCGGGCCAGGAGTTCGTCATGGGTGCCGTCCTCCGCCACCCGGCCGTCGGCCATCACCACGACCCGGTCCGCCCGGGCGGCCGTGGTCAGCCGGTGGGCGACGACCAGGGTGGTACGGCGGCCGGTGAGCCGGTCGGTCGCCTGGTTGACCTGCGCCTCGGTGGCCAGGTCCAGGGCGGCCGTGGCCTCGTCGAGCAGCAGGATGTCCGGGTCGACCAGCTCGGCACGGGCCAGGGCGATCAACTGGCGCTGGCCCGCGGACAGATTGCGTCCCCGCTCGGTGACCCCGTGCAGATAGCCGCCCTCCAGCGTGGCGATCATCTCGTGGGCGCCGACGGCCCGGGCCGCGGCCTCCACCTCGGCGTCCGACGCCCCGGGGCGCCCGTACGCGATGGCGTCCCGTACGGTCCCGGCGAAGAGGTACGCCTCCTGGGGTACGACGCCCAGCCGCCGCCGGTAGGCGGTCATATCGAGCCGGCGCAGGTCGACCCCGTCGGCCGTGACCCGGCCCTGCGTCGGGTCGTAGAACCGGGCGACCAGCTTCACCAGGGTCGACTTGCCCGCCCCGGTCTCCCCGACGAAGGCCACCGTCTGCCCGGCGGGTATCCGCAGGTCGATACCGGTCAGCGCCCGCTCGTCCGCACCGGGCGCGGACGGCGCGGCACCGCCCGCCAAAGCACCTCCCGCCGCGGCACCGTCCGCCAAAACAACTCCCGCCGCTGCACCACCCACCGGAGAGCCGTCCGCCGGGGAGCCGTCCGCCGGAGCGCCGTCGCGGCTGCCGTAGCCGAAGTCGACGCCCTCGAAGGCGATCTCGCCGCGCAGCTGCCGCACCGGTTCGGGACGGTCGGCGTCCCGGGTCGACGGCTTCTCCTCCAGCAGCTCCTGGATCCGGCCGAGGGAGACCGCGGCCTGCTGGTAGCCGTCGAAGACCTGCGACAACTGCTGGACGGGGGCGAAGAAGAGGTCGATGTAGAGGAGGTACGCCACCAGGGCGCCGGTCGTCAGGGTGCCCGCCTCGATGCGCTGGGCGCCGACGATCAACACGGCGACAGCCGCCACCGAGGAGAGCAGCTGGACGAAGGGGAAGTAGACCGAGATCAGCCACTGGCCGCGGATCCGGGCGCTGCGGTAGGCGTCGCTCCCGGCGATGTAGCGGGCCCGGCCTGCCTCCTCGCGCCGGAACGCCTGCACGATCCGCAGCCCGGTCACCGTCTCCTGGAGGTCGGCGTTGACCGTACTGACCCGCTCGCGCGCCAGCTCGTACGCCTTGACGCTCTCCCTGCGGAAGAAGTACGTGCCCACGATCAGCACGGGCAGGGTGGCGAAGACGACCAGGGCCAGCGAGGCGTCGATGACCACCAGGACCACCAGCACCCCGAGGAAGGTGACGACCGAGACGAAGGCCGTGACCAGACCGGTCTGGAGGAAGGTGGAGAGCGCGTCGACGTCGGTGGTCATCCGCGTCATGATCCGGCCGGTCAGCTCGCGCTCGTAGTAGTCGAGGCCGAGGCGCTGGAGCTGGGCGAAGATCCGCAGCCGGACCGAGTAGAGGACCCGTTCGCCGGTCCGGCCGGTGGCGCGGGTCTCGGCGGTCTGCGCGGCCCACTGCACCAGTACGGCGGCGAGCGCCAGCGCGGACGCGGCCCAGACCGCGCCCAGCGCCGCCTCCTCGACGCCCTGGTCGATGCCGTGCCGGATCAGGACCGGCAGCAGCAGTCCCATCCCGGCGTCGACGGCCACCAGGGCCAGGCTGAGCAGCAGCGGCAGCCCGAAGCCGGCCAGCAGCAGCCGGAGCCCGCGCCGCCGGGGGTCGGGCCGGACCGCCCGCTCCTCGTCGATATCGGGGGTGTCGTCGGCCGGGGGCAGTTCCGCGACCTTGGCGAGCAGTTCGGGCGTCGCGTCCGGAGCGGGCCGCGGGGTGACGGTCTCGTCCCGGACCCAGAGGCGGGGCGTGATGCCCCGCTCGGGGTCGTAGGCGGATTCGGCGTCGAGGCCGAGGGCCTCCCCGGAGCCGGGCGCGGGCTCCTCCTGCCCGGTGTCGAGCGCGGGCGCATGGCCCGGGGACACCCCGCCGAGCTGCTCCGGGTCGGTGAGCAGTCTGCGGTAGAGCGCGGAGCGCTCCACGAGTTCGTCGTGGGTGCCGATGTCGGTGAGCCGGCCGCCGTCGAGGACGGCGATGCGGTCGGCGAGGTTGAGGGTGGAGCGGCGGTGGGCGATGAGCAGGGTGGTGCGCCCGGCCATCACCGTGCGCAGCGCTTCGTGGATCTCGTGCTCGACCCGGGCGTCGACGGCGGAGGTGGCATCGTCGAGGAGCAGCAGCCGGGGGTCCGTGAGGATGGCGCGGGCCAGGGCGATCCGCTGGCGCTGGCCGCCGGAGAGGGTCAGGCCCTGTTCGCCGACGCGGGTGCCGTAGCCGTCGGGCAGTTCGGCGATGAAGCCGTCGGCCCGGGCCGCGCGGGCGGCGGCCGCGATCTCCTCGTCGGTGGCGCCGGGCCTGCCGTAGGCGATGTTCGCGCGGACGGTGTCGGAGAACAGGAAGCTGTCCTCGGGGACCAGCGCGATGGCGGAGCGCAGCGAGTCCAGGGTCAGCTCGCGGACGTCGTGGCCGCCGACGAGCACGGCCCCGCGGTCGACGTCGTAGAACCGGGGCAGCAGCAGCGAGACGGTGGACTTGCCGCTGCCGGAGGCGCCGACGACGGCGACGGTCTCGCCCGCGCCGATCTCCAGCGAGAAGCCGTCGAGCACCGGCGGCCGGCCGCTCTCCGTCCCGTAGCCGAAGGTGACGTCGTCGAACTCGACGGTGGCGGGGGCGTCCGCGGGCAGCTCCCGCCGGCCGTCCGCCATCGAGGGCTCGGTGTCGATCAGCTCCAGCACCCGCTCGGCGCCCGCCCTGGCCTGCTGGCCCACGGTGAGCACCAGGGCCAGCATCCGGACCGGGCCGACGAGCTGGGCCAGATAGGCGGAGAAGGCGACGAACGTGCCCAGGGTGATCTCGCCCCGGGTGGCGAGCCAGCCGCCGACGGCGAGCATCGCGACCTGCCCGAAGGCGGGGATGGCCTGCAGGGCCGGGGTGTAGCGGGAGTTCAGCCGGATGGTGCGCAGCCGCCCCGCGAAGAGCCGGCGGCCCGCGTCGCGCAGCTTGCCGGACTCCTGCTCCTCCTGCCCGAAGCCCTTGACGACCCGGACGCCCGACACCGCGCCGTCGACGACGCCCGCGACCTCGGCGGCCCGGCTCTGCGCGTACCAGGTGGAGGGGTGGAGCCGGGTGCGGCTGCGCCGGGCGACCCACCAGAGGGCGGGGCCGACGGCGAGGGCGATCAGGGTCAGCGGCAGCGACAGCCACGCCATGATCACCAGGGAGACGGCGAAGAGCAGGACGTTCCCGATGGTCATCGGGAGCATGAAGAGCAGGCCCTGGATCAGCTGGAGGTCGCTGGTGGCACGGCCCACGACCTGGCCGGTGGAGAGCTCATCCTGGCGGCGCCCGTCGAGCCGGGTGATCGTCGCGAACATCCCGGTACGCAGATCGTGCTGGATGTCGAGGGCGAGCTTGCCGCCGTAGTAGCGGCGGACGTATGTGAAGGCGTAGACGACGACCGCGGCGGCGATCAGCAGTCCGGTCCACAGGGCGAGGGAGCCGGATCCGGAGCCGCCCTCCCCGATCACATCGTCGATGACGATCTTGACGATGAGCGGGACGAGGGCCATGACGGCCATACCGCCGAGGGAGGAGCCGAGCGCGAGGACGACATGGAGGCGGTACCGCCAGGCATATCCCCAGAGCCGCCGCGCCCACCCCTGGGCGGGCCCGGACGCCGGGCCGGGCACAGCAGCTCCCCGGGCCTCTTCCGGACCGCGCTCGTCCGGCCGGTCCGCCGTTTTTCGTTCCGCCCCTCGGGCCGCCGCCACGTGATGCCTCCCCGTTCCGTTCCACAACGCTGGTGCCGGGCGGCCACGGGCCCGTGCGCCCCGGCCCGGAGGCCGGTCCGCACCGCTCGTCCGATGCCGCCGGATGTGGTCAACACGGACCGGTCCGGATTTCATCCCGTCGTAACAATCGGCGACCGCGGGTGACGAAGCGCGGCCGGGGACGCAAAAGCGCCCGGCGTGCGCGGAGGGCGCACACCGGGCGTGATGCGCCGGGGTGCCGGCGCGGGGCCGACCCGACCGCCGCGGGCGGGCAGCGTGACGAGCCGGCGATCAGGGGAGCGGCGGTCAGCGGGTCGCCGGAATCGCTTCCCTCGCCGCCAGCTCGGGCGTGGCGGGCACCGACTCGTACGGCACCGCGGTGGGCACGAAGGTGCTGCGGGGGGCGACGGCCGGGTTGATGTCCTTGTGGATCGCCCGGGCCACGGCCTGGATGGTGTTGACGCCGTCCTGCATCGTCTTGTTGTTGTGGGTCAGCACCACCATCGAGTAGTTGTGGCCGCCGCCCGTGAAGGCGCCGATGCTGTGGACCCGCCAGCCGAGCGTCTTCCGCGGCAGCCAGCCGTTCTTCACCTGGACGGCGGCGGTGCTCGGCGCCCCGGCCGGGGTGCCCCAGCGCTGCGAGCTGACGACGGCGCGCATCAGCTTCAGGGCGTAGGCCCGCGAGGCGTCCGTGAGCAGACCGTTCTTCTCGGTCAGCCGGCCCAGCAGTATCTGCTGGTCACGGGCGGTTATCTGGGTGAGGCCCCAGTAGCCGCCCGCACCGGGCACGGTCTGGGTCATTCCGGCCGCGGTCAGGAAGCGCTGGACCTTGGCGGTGCCGAGCTGCTTCCACAGGGTGGTGGTGGAGTTGTTGTCGGACTTGGTGATCATCGCGGTGGCGAGGCTCTTCTCACGGGCGGTGAGACTGCGCTTGGCCCGGTCCGCCTCGTGCAGCAGCACGGCCAGGACCGTGGACTTCACGATGCTCGCGGAGTCGAACTTCTGGGTCGCCCGCAGCTGGCAGACGGTCCCGCCGACCCGGTCGTTGAGGAAGATCGCCGTGGTCGACGTACGGCCCTTGAGCGCCGCGTTGATGTCCTTGGTGAGCTTGGCCGCGAGTCCGGCCTTCTTGGAGACGCAGGTGACCTGGGGCGTGGCGGCGGCGGCCGGTGCGGCCGTGGCGGTGAGCAGTGTCGGCACCATCGCTGCGGCGGCGATCGCCGCGGTGACGGCGGTGCGCTGGCGAAACATGGAAGGGTCCTCCCTGGGAGCCAAAGCGGCAGGCGCACACCCGTTCGGTACGTCCACCGTTGGAGAGGACAGCCGGGGGCCCGAATGGTTGCCCTCCCGGGGCGGCAAGGACCGAACAGTTACCTTTCGGTGACACACCCGTACGAATAGGGCGCGTCCGGCGACGGACGGTGATTCCGGCCCCGCACTCCGACAGCCCGGCAGCCAGGCGGCCCGGCAGCCGGACACCCCGGCAATCGGACGACCACGCGCGGTCGGTCAGCAGGCTCCGCGGTCCACCCCGGCCAGGCTCCGGTGCACCGCGCGGGACACCGCCTCCACCGCGGCGATACCGTCCCCCATCGCCGCGCCGCCCTCGGTCAGCACGGTGAGGCGGTAGGTGCACCGGCCGGTGGTGAAGACACCGCTGCTGTTCACCCGCCAGCCCTGCCCGGCCCGCGGCAGCCAGCCGTTCTTCAGCCGTACCTCCAGCCCGGCCGGCGCCCCGGCCGGGATCCCCCAGCGCTGCCCGTCCACCACCGCGCCCATCAGCCCGAGCGCCCGGCTCCGCGAGGCGTGCGTGAGTACGGGGCCGGGGGCGGTCAGCACGCCCAGCAGGGTGTTCTGGTCCCGGGCGGTGATCCGGGTCAGTCCCCAGTAGCCACCCTTGCCGAGGACCGTTCCGGTCATTCCGGCGGCCTTGCGGAACGCGTCGATCCGCCGGAGCCCGAGCGACTGCCACAGGGCGCTGGTCGCCTCATTGTCCGAGCGGGTGATCATGGCCCTGGCCAGAGATTCCTCCCGGGCGGTCAGCTCGCGCCCCTGCTTCTCGGCGGCCATCAGCAGGGCTCCGAGCACGGTCACCTTGACCACGCTGGCCGAGTCGAAGTGCCGGTCGGCGCGGAGTTCGCAGTGGGTACCGTGCGAGGGGTCGTCGACCTGGACGGCGACGGTCGGGGTCCGGCCGCGCAGGGCGCCGGACATGCCGTACAGCAGCGCGAAGCCGAGTGCGACGTCCGGGGTGGTACAGGAGGCGGTACCCCCGGCCACCGGCGCCCGTAAGACCGATGCCCGTACGACCGATGCCCGGACGGCCGCCTCCCGTACCGCCGGCGCGAGCGCCCCCGCCCCCGCCTCCGCAGCCCTCGTCTCCGTCACCGGTACGGGACCGGCCGCCGCGGCGGGCCGGGCCGGGCCGAGCAGCACGGGCAGCAGCAGCACCCCGAGCGGCAGCACCCGCCGCGCCGTGACCCCCGTCCGCGGCGCGGCCGGTCGCCGCCGTACTCCGTACCACCGCACTCCGTACCACCGGCCCCGCGGCACCGCCTCGCCCCGGGCACCGGCCCGGGGACACGGGTCCGCCGGGGCCGTCCGCGTACGCATCACAGGCATGCCGCGTATTCACCCACACGTTCCTGTGAACAGCCGTACGGATAACGGCTGTTGACGCCCGGCCGCCCCTCCGGCCGGGGCCACGGCCCGCGGGCTGGAGATGCGTGGGCTACAGATGCGTGGGCGCGAACATCCTGAGCAGCGCGGGCAGCACCACCACCGAGGGCCCCGGCTCCGCCAGTGCCTTCGCGAGATCGTCCGCCAGCGTCTCCGGCGAGGTCCGGACCGCCGGTACGCCGAAGGCCGCGGCGAGCGCGGTGAAGTCGGGCCGGGCCAGCTCGGTGGCGGTCGCCTCGCCGAAGGCGTCCGTCATGTACTCGCGCAGGATCCCGTAGCCGCCGTCGTCGACGATCAGCCAGGTCACCGGCAGGTCGTACTGCCGGGCGGTGGCGAGTTCCGCGATGGAGTACATCGCGCCGCCGTCGCCGGAGACCGCGAGCACGGGCCGGGACGGGTCGGCGGCCGCGGCGCCCAGCGCGGCCGGGAAGCCGTAGCCCAGGCCGCCCGCGCCCTGTGCGGAGTGCATGGTGTTGGGCCTGCGGGCGTCGAAGGCGGACCAGGCCCAGTAGGCGAGGATCGTCATGTCCCAGAAGCTGGGCGAGGTGTCGGGCAGCGCCTCCCGGACGGCGGCCAGCACCTGCTGCTCCAGCGTCCGGTCCTGGGCCGCGATCCGCTCCCGGACCCGGGCCAGCAGGGTCCGGACCCGCTCCGGCGCGGCCGGGTCGGGCCGCTCGGGCACGGTCTCCAGCAGGGCGGAGAGGGCGAGCCTGGCGTCCGCGTGGATCCCGACGGCGGCGTGGTTGGACTCCAGTTTGCCCGCGTCGGCCTCGATCTGGATCACCCGGCCGCGGGGGGCGAAGGTGTGGTAGTTCGAGGAGAGTTCACCGAGGCCGGAGCCGACGACGAGCAGCACGTCGGCGTCCTCCAGCAGATCGGTGGTGTGCCGGTCCTCCAGCCAGGACTGGAGCGAGAGCGGGTGCTCCCAGGGGAAGGCGCCCTTGCCGCCGAAGGTGGTGACGACGGGCGCGTTCAGCCGCTCGGCGAGCGCCAGCAGCTTCCCTGAGGCGTCGGCGCGGACGACCCCGCCGCCCGCGATAACCGCGGGACGTTCGGCACCGGCCAGCAGATGGGCGGCGAGCGCGGTCAGCTCCGGGCGCGGCAGGACGTCGTCCGGGGTGGCGTCGACGGCGGTGACGACCGGCAGCAGGGTCTCCGCGAGCAGGACGTCCTGCGGGATCTCGACCCAGACCGGCCCGTGCGGGGCGGTCAGCGCGGAGCGCCAGGCGTCGGCGATCGCGGACGGGATCTGGGAGGCCGTACGGGCGGTGTGCACCGATTTGACGATGTCCCGGAACGACGCCTGCTGGTCGCGGAGTTCATGGAGGTAGCCGTGGCGGCCGCCGCCGAGCCCGGCGGACGGCACCTGGCTGCCGATGGCGAGCACGGGCGCGGAGGCCGCGGCCGCCTCCTGGAGCGCGGCGAGCGACATCAGCGCGCCGGGCCCGGTGGAGAGCAGCAGCGGGGCGACCTGCCCGGTGATCCGGCCGTAGGCGTCGGCGGCGAAGCCCGCGTTGTTCTCGACGCGCAGTCCGACGTACGAGAGCGGGGAGCGCCGCAGCGCGTCGAACATGCCCAGGGCGTGCTGTCCGGGCAGGCCGAAGACGGTGGTGGCGCCGAGCCCCCGGAGGGTCTCGACGACGAGGTCGCCGCCGGTGCGGCCGGGCGGCGGGTTGAGCGCCGCCTCGGTCTGCCGGGCGGTCGGCTTCAGCACCACGTCGTGGTCGTGCGTCACTTCCCCGTCCTCCCGGCGGCGATCTGCCGGCTCATGATCGTGGTGAGTTCGTACGCCGTGTGGGAGGCGGCGACCGAGGTGATCTCGGCGTGGTCGTAGGCGGGGGCCACCTCGACGACATCGGCGGAGACCAGATTGCAGGAGGCCAGGCCGCGGAGGATCTCCAGGAGTTCGCGGGAGGTCATACCGCCCGCCTCGGGGGTGCCGGTGCCGGGCGCGTGCGCCGGGTCCAGGCAGTCGATGTCGATGGAGATGTAGAGCGGCCGGTCGCCGATGCGCTGGCGGAGCTGGTCGGCGACCTCGTCGGCGCCGCGCCGGTAGACGTCGGCGGAGGTGACGATGCCGAAGCCCAGCTTCTCGTCGTCGGTCAGGTCCTGCTTGCCGTAGAGGGGGCCGCGGATACCGACGTGGGAGAGGGCGGAGGTGTCGAGGATGCCCTCCTCGACGGCCCGCCGGAACGGGGTGCCGTGGGTGTACTCGGCACCGAAGTAGGTGTCCCAGGTGTCCAGGTGGGCGTCGAAGTGGAGAAGCGCGACCGGGCCGTGCTTCTTCGCCACCGAACGCAGCAGCGGGAGGGCGATGGTGTGGTCGCCGCCGAGGGTCATCAGCCGGGCGCCGGTGTCCAGCAGCTGCCCGGCGGCCTCCTCGATGGTCTCGACGGCCTCGTTGATGTTGAACGGGTTGGCCGCGATATCGCCCGCGTCGGCGACCTGGGCCAGCGCGAAGGGCGAGGCGTCCTGGGCCGGGTTGTACGGGCGGAGCAGGCGCGAGGCCTCGCGGATGGCGTTGCCGCCGAAACGGGCGCCGGGCCGGTAGGAGACCCCGGCGTCGAAGGGCACGCCGACGACGGCGACGTCGGCACGGCCGACCTCGTCGAGCCGGGGCAGCCGGGCGAAGGTGGCCGGGCCCGCATAGCGCGGGATCCGGGAGGAGTCGACGGGGCCGCGCGGCCCGTCGAGGCCGGTGCCGTTGGTGCCGTCGCTGTTCGGCGCAGTGCTCATGCCCGTATGCCCTCTTTCCTGCGTTCTTCCTGCGTGGGGGTGGCGCCGGTAGCGCCGGGTGGCCGCCGGCGGCCGCTTTACGCGGCCGTTCTTCCGCTGTCCGCGGCCGTACGTCCTGCCGGGCCGCTCGGCCGGCTTTCCATCCCTTGTGGGGGTCTATTGTCCATTTTTGCGATTTTCACGGGGTTCCCGTGTTTCCACGGTAACCAGCGGGCCGGGGTGTACGGCGGCCGGGCCCGGGGCCTGGTGGGCCCGGCCGCCGGGCCCCGGCCCGCCGGGGCTCAGACCGCGGCCCCGGTCCCGGGGGCCGCCGGAGCGCCCGCTCCGGCGTCCTCGCCGCCCCCGGCACCGTCGCCGCCGCGTCCCGCGAGGCGCTCGCGCCAGTGGGCCAGGATCGCCTCGTCCGTGGGCCGGGTCAGCAGGCTCACGACGACATACGCGGCGAGCGAGGCGAGCAGACCGTAGTAGACGGGCTCCGTGGCGAGGATGCCGTACGAGGCCATCAGCCCGATCACCGCGAGCCCGCCGACGGCGACCGCGGCCAGGGCGCCCTGGACGGTGCCGCGCTTCCACAGCAGCCCGCCGAGGATCGGCACCAGCAGCCCGCCGACCAGGAGGTTGTACGCCACGGTCAGCGCCTGGATCACATCGTTGAGCGCGATGGCGATCAGGATCACCGCGACTCCCATCACCAGGATGAACACCCGGTTGCCCTTGACCTCGTCGTGCGGTTCGTCCGCGGCGGGCCCCGACCCGGCCCCCGTAGCGCTCCCGGTCCCGGTATCGGTCCCGGCACCGCTCCCGCCCCCGGCGCCCGGGACCAGGCCCCGCAGCTTGGACCAGATGTCGTTGTTGGCCACCGTGGCACAGGCGATCAGCGCACCGGAGGAGGTCGACATCACGGCGGCGAGCGCGGCGGCCAGCACCAGCCCGCGGGCGCCCATCGGCAGCTCGTCCTTGACGATCAGCGCGAAGGCGTCGTCGGGGTTGGCGAGGTTCGGGTAGAGCACCTTGGCCGCGGTGCCGATCACGGCCCCGGCGACGGCGTACACCAGACAGTAGGTACCGGCCGCGGTGCCGCCCCAGCGGGCGACCTTGTCGCTGCGGGCGGTGAAGACCCGCTGCCAGATGTCCTGCCCGATCAGCATGCCGAAGGTGTAGATCAGCACATAGGTGAAGATCGTCTCGCCGCCGATGCCCAGCGGGGCGAAGTACTCGTCGGGCAGTTCGGCCCGCATCTCGCTCCAGCCGCCCGCCTTGACGACCGCGACCGGCAGCAGGATCAGCAGCACACCGACCGTCTTGACGACGAACTGCACCATGTCGGTCAGGGTGATCGACCACATGCCGCCGAGCGTGGAGTAGGCGACGACGACGGCGCCGCCGAGGACGATCGACAGCGTCCGGTTCACATCGAACAGGACATCGAAGATGGTGGCGTAGGCGATCGTCGAGGTGACCGCCAGCATCAGGGTGTACGCCCACATCACGACGCCCGAGATCAGCCCGGCCCGGCCGCCGTACCGCAGGTCGAGCATCTCCGAGACGGTGTAGACCTTCAGCCGGGCGATCCGGGCGGAGAACAGCACCGAGAGCGCCAGCAGGCCGAAGCCGATGGTGAGCACCATCCAGGCGCCGGAGAGACCGTGCTTGTAGCCGAGGCCGACACCGCCGATGGTGGAGGCGCCGCCGAGGACGATGGCGGCCATGGTGCCGGAGTACATCCCCGGGCCGAGCCGGCGCCCGGCGACCAGGAACTCGCTCTTGGACTTGGCGCGGCGCATACCCCACCAGCCCATACCGAGCATTCCGGCCAGATAGGCCACGATCACCGCGTAGTCGACAGCCATCGGCTCTCCCTCCCGCCTTCCGTTTCCCGTCCCCCGGGTCCCTGGACTTACGTGGCACGGCAGCGCGCCGCCCCCTGACCGTAGGTGGCCGGAAAGAAACCATGAAGTGTACGTTTCATCCATTCCTGATGGCCGCAATGGATGGAATGCCTATGCCGACCGTGCCGGAGTACATGCCGGAACCCCCCGGCGAGGGCGGTGCCGCGGCCGCGGGTACGCCGCCGACACCGCCCGTCCCGCTGGGCGCGCTGCTGGCCCGCGAGGACCTCGGGCTCCGGCAGATCGCGGGCCCCCGGGACCCGGAGCCGGTGGTGCACTGGGTCCACACCTCGGAGATGGCCGACCCGTATCCGTATCTCCTCGGCGGGGAGCTGCTGCTGAGCGCCGGGGTCCAGCTCACCGATCCGGACACCTATGTCGCCCGGCTGGTGGAGGCGGGGGCGGCGGCGCTCGGCTTCGGGCTGGCCCCGGTGCACGACACGGTGCCCGGCGGACTGGCCGAAGCCTGCGAGCGGTACGGGCTGCCGCTGGTCGAGGTCCCGCCGCGGACACCTTTCACGGCCGTCGCCCGGGCGGTCTGGCAGCTGATGGCCCGGGCCCGCCACCACGAGCTGCGCCGGGTGGCCCGGGCCCAGCAGGGCCTGGCGACCGCGGCCGCCCGGCCGGACCCGGTCCCGGCGGTGCTGGGGCAGCTGGCGTCCCGGCTCGGCGGCCGGGCGGTGCTGCTGGCGGCCGACGGCACCGAAATCGCCGCCGCCGGACGCCCGCCGTCCGCCGCGGCCCGCCGGGCCCTGGACCGGCTGGCGGCCGTGGTGCGGCCGCCGTCGCCGGACGGCCCGGCCGCCGGGCCGGAGGTCCGCACCTCCGTGCCCGGCAGCGGGGACGGCCCGTCCGCGCGCCGCGCCGCGCCCGGCGGGGACGGCGCCCTCCCGGCAGGCCCCGGCGCGAAGGGTGTCACCGCCGCCTCGGACACCGCCGACGGCACCCGGCTCGCCGCGTACGCCGTCGGCGGCCGCGGTCCCGGCCTCGTGCTCGGGCTGGCCACCCCGCACCGGGAACCGGGCGACCACACCGTCGCCGGGGTCGCCGTGGTCCTGCTCTCCCTGCTCACCGCCCCCGGGCCGGCCGGCGGGGGCACCGGCCGTGACGCCGCCCTGGTCCGGCTGCTGCTGGGCGCCGACCCGGCCGCCACCGCCGCCGCGCTCGGCGGCGACCGGTGGACCGCGGTCCGGGCCCGCCCCGGCCGCGGCACCACCACCCCGTTCGCGACGGCCGCCCTCGGTGCGGCCCTCGGCAGCCCGCTGGTCGATCCGGCGCCCGACGGGACCGTCCGGATCCTGCTCCCCTATGCGGCGGACGGCGTACCCCCGCAGCCGGGCTGGGTGCTCGGGGTCGGCGGACCGGCCGGCCCCGGCGGTCTCGCCGACTCCGACGCCCAGGCGGCCCGGGCGCTGGACCGGGCGGTGGCCGCCCGCCGGGACACGGCCGTGCACCGGCCGGGTCCGCTGAGCGAGCTGATCCCGCCCGCCGAGGCCGCGGCCCGGGCCCGGACCCTGCTCGCCCCGCTGGACGGCGCGCCCGCGCTCCGCGAGACCCTGCGCACCTGGCTGTCGCTGCACGGCGGCTGGGACCGGACGGCCGCGGCGCTCGGCATCCACCGCAACACCGTCCGCCAGCGCGTCGCGCGCTGCGCCGCCCTCCTCGGAACGCCCGCTTCCGGCGGAGCCCCGGCCGTACCCGCCGATCTGGACGACCCGGACGTCCGCGCGGAGCTGTGGTTCGCCCTGCGCGCACTGCCCTGAACCGCCGCCCGCCCGCCCCCGCCCCGCGCCCGTACCCCGCCCCCGTACCACCGCGGTACCAGTGCGGCACCACTGCCCGGAGGGCTCTGGACAGCTCGGTGACCACCGGGTAACTTCGGCCACGGCAGCATATGAGCAAGCGCTTAGACAGGGACCGTCGCAGCCACCCGGCGAGAAGGAGGCGTTGATGCGCCGCACCGTGTACAACGAGGACCACGAGGCGTTCCGCGAGACCATCCGCGCTTTCATCGAGGCCGAGGTCGTCCCGGTGTACGACGAGTGGTACGCGGCCGGGCAGGCGCCCCGCGACTTCTACCACAAGCTGGGCGAACTGGGCGTCTTCGGTATCGAGGTGCCCGAGGAGTACGGCGGCGCGGGCGAGACGTCCTTCAAGTTCCAGGCGGTCATCACCGAGGAGACCGCCCGGGCCGCGGTCTCCTTCGGCGGCTCCGGGGTGCATGTCGCGCTCTGTCTGCCGTATCTGACGGCGTACGGCACCGAGGACCAGAAGAAGCGCTGGCTGCCCGACTTCGTCACCGGCGCCGCCATGTACGCGATCGCCATGACGGAGCCGGGCACCGGCTCCGACCTCGCCGGGATGAAGACCACCGCGAAGCTCTCCGAGGACGGCACGCACTACGTCCTCAACGGCGCCAAGACGTTCATCACCGGCGGCGTCCACGCCGACCGGGTCATCGTCTGCGCCCGGACCGCGCCGCCGAGCCCCGAGGACCGCCGCCACGGCATATCCCTGTTCGTGGTCGACACCACGCTTCCCGGGTACGCGGTGGGCCGCAAGCTCGACAAGCTGGGCCTGCGGACCTCGGACACCGCCGAACTCTCCTTCACCGACGTCCGGGTGCCGGTCGAGGACCTCCTCGGCGAGGAGCACAAGGGCTTCTCCTATCTGGGGCAGAACCTCCCGCAGGAGCGGCTGGCGATCGCCGTCGGCGCCTACGCCCAGGCCAGTGCCGCGATCCGGTTCGCCCAGCAGTACGTCACCGACCGCACCGTCTTCGGGCAGCCGGTGGCCTCCTTCCAGAACACCAAGTTCGAACTGGCCGCCTGCCGGGCCGAGGTGGACGCCGCCGAGGCCGTCGTGGACCGCGCCCTGGAGGCCCATGACGCGGGCGAGCTGACGGCCGCCGAGGCCGCGTCCGCCAAGCTGTTCTGCACCGAGGTCGCCCACCGGGTGATCGACCGCTGCCTCCAGCTCCACGGCGGCTACGGCTATATGAACGAGTACCCGATCGCCCGCCTCTACGCGGACAACCGCGTCAACCGCATCTACGGCGGCACCAGCGAAGTGATGAAGTCGATCATCGCCAAGTCCATGGGTCTCTGAGGCGACGGGACGCACCGCCCGATGAGCATCGCACCACCGGACCGGTCCGGGGACACCTCCCCGGACCGGGATCCCGGCGCCGCGCTGGACGATCTGCTCGGCCTGCTGGACCTGGAGCCGATCGAACGGGACATCTTCCGCGGCGAGTCACGTCCGACGATCGTCCCCCGGGTCTTCGGCGGCCAGGTCGCCGCCCAGGCCCTGGTGGCGGCGGGCCGCACGGTCCCCGCCGACCGCGGCGCCCACTCCCTCCACGCGTACTTCCTGCGCATGGGGGATCCCGGCGCGCCCATCGTCTACACCGTCGACCGGATCCGCGACGGCATGTCGTTCACCACCCGGCGGGTGGTCGCCGTCCAGCACGGGCGGCCGATCTTCCATCTCTCCGCCTCCTTCCAGGTGTACGAGGAGGGGCTGGACCACCAGGCGCCGATGCCGTCCGCGCCGGACCCGGAGACCCTGCCGACGGCGGCCGAGGCACTGCCCGGTTATGTCCGGCACTTCGCCGACCCGGCGGCCGCGGAGCGGCTGCTGGAGGCCAGGGCGGCCGTCGACCTGCGGTACGCCAACCCGCCGCCGTACGCCACGGCGGGCGAGGTCCGCGAACCCCGCTCGCAGGTCTGGTTCCGGACCGCGGGCAAACTCGACGACGACCCCCTGCTCCATGTCTGTCTGGCGACGTACGTCTCCGATATGACCCTGCTGGACTCGGTGCTGCTGGCCCACGGCCGCGGCGGCTGGGCGGTCGGGGACGTGATGGGGGCCTCCCTGGACCACGCCATGTGGTTCCACCGGCCGTTCCGCGCCGACGAATGGCTGCTGTACGACCAGGAGTCCCCGTCGGCGGCCGGCGGGCGCGGCCTCGGCCAGGCCCGGATCTGGACCCGGGACGGGCGGCTCGCGATCTCGGTCATCCAGGAGGGCGTCATCCGGGCCCTGGGCTGAGGGCGCCGGACCGGAGCCGCAGGATCAGAGGGCGCCGGACCGGAGACCCCGGGTCCGGGAGCGCCGGGCCCGAACCCCCTGCCCGGACCCCGCCGCGGCTCCCGGCCGGGCGGCGGCGTGGCGCACCGCCCGGGGCGGCCGTGCCGCATACGGTCCGCCGTATGACCGATCCGGAGACCCGGCCGCCGTCCGCTCCCCCGCCGGAAGGCGCGGAAGGCACGGAAGCCGCGGAGGGGACGGAGAGCGTCACAACGGTGCTGGTCGCCGCCTTCGCCAACCTCGGGATCGCGGCCGCCAAGGCCGTCGCGGGGCTGCTCGGCGGCTCCAGCGCGATGCTCTCCGAGGCCGCCCACTCGGTCGCCGACACGGTCACCGAGGTGATGCTGCTGACCGCCCTGCGCCGCAGCGAACGGCCGCCCGACGAGGAACACCCCCTCGGCTACGGGCCGGAGCGGTACATCTGGGCGCTGCTCGCCGCCGTCGCCACCTTCGTCGGGGGCGCGGTCTTCTCGGTGTACGACGGGATCCACACCCTCACCCACGGCGAGGAGCCGGGCGATCCGCTGCTCTCGTACATCGTCCTGGGTGTCGCCTTCGTGCTGGAGGCCTTCTCGCTGCGGACGGGGCTGCGCCAGGTCCGCGCGGCGGCGGCCGGTCTCGGCGTACCGGCGAAGCACTATCTGCGGCTCACCCCGGACACGGCGGTCAAGGCGGTGGTCATGGAGGACTCGGCGGCCCTGGCCGGTCTGCTGCTCGCCGCGGGCGGGCTGCTGGGCACCCAGCTCACGGGCTCGGCGGTGCCGGACGGGGTGGCGTCGGTGCTGATCGGACTGCTGCTGGTGTACGTGGCCTGGGTGCTGGGCCGCAGCAACGCCGGGCTGCTGATCGGCCAGCCGCTGCCGCGGGCGCTGCGGGAAGCGGTCCGGGACGAGATCCTGACCGTGCCGCACATCGTCGCGGTGCTGGAGCTGACGACACTCGTCCAGGGCCCGCGGGAGGTGCTGGTGGCGGCGAAGGTCGACTTCCGGGACGCGTCGAGCGCACGCCAGGTGGAGTGGGCGTGCGAGGAGGCGGAACAGCAGCTCAGGGAGTTGTTCCCGGCGATCCGGCGGGTCTATCTGGACCCGACACCGGGTATCGCGGCGGAACGGGACGGCAGCGGCCCGGCCGCGGACCCGGGAGACGGCGGCCGGGGGCCGGGCCCAGGCTGACCCGCCCGCCCGGGGCCGGTCCCGGGCGGAGGCGGCGCGGCGGGCCGCGGCGAGGGCCGCCGGTACATCCGGCGCCGGGCGCGGCCGGCGGCGGCTCCGGCCCGGCAGCCACGGGCGGCACCGGCGCCACGGGCCGTGCCGCCGCCCGCGGATTCAGACCGGCAGGCCCGCCGCGTCCAGCAGATAGTCCGTCATCGGCTCGTAGAACCGCGGGTCGTAGACGTGGTCGTCGAGCGGGACGGTGACCTGGAGGGTGCCCTCGGCCTCGCCGATGAAGAGCGCCGGGTCGTTGGAGTCCGCGTAACCGACGGTGTCGAAGCCGCGCTGCGCGGCACAGCCCGCCCAGCCGTGGTCGGCGACGACGAGTTCGGGGAGCGGGCTGCCGTCGCGGGCCAGCCCGTCCAGGATCGCGGCCATCGGCACCGGCGAGTGGGTGTGCCAGAGGGTCGCGCCGCGCTCCAGTACGGCGACCCCGCCGACCTGGAAGACCATGCCCTCGTCGGCCTGGAGGCCGCCCGGGATGGAGACGATCTCGCAGCCCGCGGCGCGCAGCGCGTCGGCGGTCCGGCGGTGGACGTCGAGCAGCCCGCCGGGGTGCCCGGTGGCGAAGAGGACCCGTTCGTTCCCGGCGGCGGCCTTGCGCAGCCGGGCGGCGAGCCGGTCCAGGGCGGCGACGGTCAGCTCGGGGTCGATGGTGTCCTGTCCGGCGCGGTGCTCCGGATCGTCGCTGACCCCGCAGCGCTCGGCCATCACGGCGAGCACGTCCTGCTCGTCCGTCCAGCGGTCGCCCAGTTCGAGGCCGAGCCAGTAGTGCCGATCGCCGTTGGCGAGCCTGCGGTAGTGGGAGAGGTTGTTGTCGCGGGGTGTGGCGACGTCACCGGCGATCCGGGTGCGGACGAGATGCTCGACGAGGGCTGCGCGGCTGGGTATCGGCATGGTCCCCATTGTGCCGTGAGAGGGCGGGCGGACGCCGGAGACAGTGGTCACGCCCGTGCCGTACGGCCGCCGCACGGGGTCGGGCACCCGGGGGGCGTACGACTGCCGCACCGGGACCGCCCTGACGCCACCCGGGCACCGGCACGGCCCGGCTCAGGGCGTGAGGGACCCGAAAGCGCCGTGCGCCAGCCGCCGGAGCAACGTTTCGGTACGGGTCCGCGCCCCCGGGCCCCCGTCGGCGCGCGCACCCAGGTGCGGGGTGGAGTTCAGCAGGCCGAAGACCGCGTGGACCGCCGCCCTGGCCTCGGCCTCCGGCACCTCGCGGTGCACCTCGCGGACCGCGGTCACCCACAGCTCCACGTACTGCCGCTGGAGCTGCCGCACCAGCTTGCGGTCGCTCTCCCGGAGCCGGTCCAGCTCCCGGTCGTGCAGGGTGATCAGCGGCCGGTCGTCGAGCGCGAAGTCGATATGGCCGTCGATCAGGGAGGCCAGCAGCGCCTCGGGGTCCTCGGCGGCCTCCTCGACCCGCAGCCTGCCGCCGCTCAGCAGCCGCTCGCTGATGCCGACGAGCAGCTCGGCGAGCATCGCCTCCTTGCCCGCGAAGTGGCGGTAGAGGCCGGGGCCGCTGATACCGACGGCCGCCCCTATCTCGTCCACGCCGACGCCGTGGAATCCGCGCTCGGCGAAGAGCCGCGCGGCCTCTTTGAGGATCTGCTCGCGGCGGGTGGGCGCGTCCGTCCTGGTGCTCATGGAAAGCAATTCTAGACAAGCTGGTTAGCGATCGTTAACCTGAAGGGCAGAGTGTTAACGGTCACTAACAAGCGTCGGTGGCCGCCGACGGCCGTCGTCCGGGCAAGGGGGCTCGATTCGATGCAGCAGACACCCGTGCCACCGCGGCAGGCGCCCGTGCTGGCGAGCACGGCGGAACCGGCGTCCGCGGTCTGGCAGGCCAACGAGGCGGCCCACCGGGAACTGGCCGACGCGCTGCGCACCACGCTCGCCGCGGCCCGGCTCGGCGGCGGCGAGAAGGCCCGCGCCCGGCACACCGCCCGGGGCAAGCTGCTCCCCCGGGACCGGGTGGACACCCTCCTCGACCCCGGCTCCCCCTTCCTGGAGCTGGCCCCGCTGGCCGCCCACGGGATGTACGACGGGCAGGCCCCGGCCGCCGGGGTGGTCGCGGGTATCGGCCGGGTCGCCGGGCGGGAGGCGGTGATCGTCGCCAATGACGCGACCGTCAAGGGCGGGACGTACTACCCCATGACGGTGAAGAAGCATCTGCGTGCGCAGGAGGTGGCCCTGGAGAACCGGCTGCCGTGCGTCTATCTGGTGGACTCCGGCGGCGCCTTCCTGCCCCTCCAGGACGAGGTCTTCCCCGACCGGGAGCACTTCGGCCGGATCTTCTACAACCAGGCCCGGATGTCCGCCGCGGGCATTCCGCAGATCGCCGCCGTCCTCGGCTCCTGCACGGCCGGCGGGGCGTACGTCCCGGCGATGAGCGACGAGGCCGTGATCGTACGGAACCAGGGCACGATCTTCCTGGGCGGCCCGCCCCTGGTGAAGGCCGCGACCGGTGAGGTCGTCACCGCGGAGGAGCTGGGCGGCGGCGAGGTCCACTCCCGGATCTCCGGTGTCACCGACCATCTCGCCGAGGACGACGCGCACGCCCTGCGCATCGTCCGGACCATCATGGAGACCCTGCCGGCCCGCGGCCCGCTGCCCTGGGCGGTCGCGCCCGTCGAGGAGCCCGCCGCCGACCCGGCCGGGCTGTACGGGGCGGTGCCGGCCGACCCCCGTACCCCGTACGACGTCCGCGAGGTGATCGCCCGGATCACCGACGGCTCCCGGTTCGCCGAGTTCAAGTCCGAGTTCGGGCAGACCCTGGTCACCGGATTCGCCCGGATCCACGGCCACCCGGTCGGCATCGTCGCCAACAACGGCATCCTGTTCGCCGAGTCCGCCCAGAAGGGCGCGCATTTCATCGAGCTCTGCGACCAGCGCGGCATCCCGCTGCTCTTCCTCCAGAACATCTCCGGCTTCATGGTCGGCAAGGACTACGAGCACGGCGGTATCGCCAAGCACGGCGCCAAGATGGTGACCGCCGTGGCCTGTACGAGGGTGCCCAAGCTGACGGTCGTCATCGGCGGTTCGTACGGCGCGGGGAACTACTCGATGTGCGGCCGGGCCTACTCCCCCCGCTTCCTCTGGATGTGGCCCAACGCCAAGATCTCCGTGATGGGCGGCGAACAGGCCGCGTCCGTCCTGGCGACCGTCCGGCGCGACCAGGCCGAGGCCCGCGGCGAGGAGTGGCCGGCCGCCGACGAGGAGGCGTTCAAGGCCCCCATCCGCAGCCGGTACGAGGAGCAGGGCAGCGCCTACTACGCCACGGCCAGGCTCTGGGACGACGGGATCATCGACCCGCTGGAGACCCGCCGGGTGCTGGGGCTCGCGCTCACCGCCTGCGCCAACGCGCCGCTGCCCGCCAAGGACCCCTCGGCGCCGGCCTTCGGCGTCTTCCGGATGTGAGGACCACCGTGACCATGTTCGACACCGTCCTCGTGGCCAACCGGGGCGAGATCGCCGTCCGGGTCATCCGCACGCTGCGCGCCCTCGGCATCCGTTCGGCCGCCGTCTTCAGCGACGCCGACGCGGACGCCCGGCATGTCCGGGAGGCGGACACCGCGGTCCGGATCGGTCCCCCGCCGGCCGCCGAGAGCTATCTCTCCGTCCCCCGGCTGCTGGAGGCGGCGGCCCGCACCGGGGCCGGAGCGGTCCACCCCGGCTACGGCTTCCTCGCCGAGAACGCGGCCTTCGCCGCCGCCTGCGCGGACGCCGGACTGGTCTTCATCGGGCCGCCGCCCGCCGCGATCTCCCTGATGGGCGACAAGATCCGGGCCAAGGAGACGGTCCGGGCCGCCGGGGTGCCGGTGGTCCCGGGCTCCTCCGGCTCCGGGCTGACCGACGGCGAACTGGCCGCGGCGGCACGGGAGATCGGTATGCCGGTCCTCTTCAAGCCCTCCGCGGGCGGTGGCGGCAAGGGCATGCGGCTGGCCCGGCTGGAGTCCGCCCTGGCCGACGAGATCGCGGCGGCCCGCCGCGAGGCCCGCGCCTCCTTCGGCGACGACACCCTGCTGGTGGAGCGGTGGATCGACCGGCCCCGCCATATCGAGATCCAGGTACTGGCCGACGCCCACGGCCGGGTGCTCCACCTCGGCGAGCGCGAATGCTCCCTCCAGCGCCGCCACCAGAAGATCATCGAGGAGGCGCCGTCCGTCCTCCTCGACGAGGACACCCGGGCCGCGATGGGCGAGGCGGCCGTCCAGGCGGCCCGCTCCTGCGGCTACACCGGCGCCGGGACGGTCGAGTTCATCGTCCCCGGCAACGACCCCTCGCAGTACTACTTCATGGAGATGAACACCCGGCTCCAGGTCGAGCACCCCGTCACCGAGCTGATCACCGGGCTCGACCTGGTCGAGTGGCAGATCCGGGTCGCGGCGGGCGAGCCCCTGCCGTACGAACAGCGCGACATCACCCTCACCGGACACGCCGTCGAGGCCCGGATCTGCGCCGAGGACCCCTCGCGCGGCTTCCTCCCCTCCGGCGGCACGGTCCTCGCCCTGCGCGAACCGGACGGCGACGGGGTGCGCACCGACTCCGGGCTGAGCCCCGGCACCGAGGTCTCCAGCCTCTACGACCCGATGCTCGCCAAGGTCATCGCGTACGGCCCCGACCGGCCCGCCGCCCTGCGCAGACTGCGGGCCGCCCTCGCCGAGACCGTCACCCTCGGCGTCCCGACCAACGCGGGCTTCCTGCGCCGGCTGCTGGCCCATCCCGCGGTCGTCGCGGGCGAACTGGACACCGGCCTGGTCGAACGGGAGGCGGACGGGCTGCTGCCCGGCGCCGTCCCCGCCGAGGTGTACGCGGCGGCCGCGGCGGTACGGGCGGCGGCGCTCGCCCCCGTACCCGACGCGTCCGGCTGGACCGACCCCTTCGGCGACCCCGGCGGCTGGCGCCTCGGCGGGCCCCCGGCGCCGCTCGCTTTTCCGCTCCGAGTAACGGGACTTGAACCCGTCACTCAGCAGGCACCCGCGACCGCCGCGGTCACCGCCGACGAGGTCACCGTCACCATCGACGGCATCCGGCACGCCTTCCACCGGGCGGGCGAGTGGCTCGGCCGGGACGGCGACTCCTGGCACGTCCGCGACCACGACCCGGTCGCCGCCTCCCTCTCCGCCGCCGGACACACGGGCGCCGACACCCTGGCCGCGCCCATGCCCGGCACGGTCACCGTGGTCAAGGTCGCCGTCGGCGACGAGGTCGAGGCGGGCCAGAGCCTGCTGGTCGTCGAGGCCATGAAGATGGAACACGTCATCTCCGCCCCGCATGCGGGAACCGTCACCGAACTCGATGTCACCCCCGGGGCCACCGTCGCCATGGACCAGGTACTGGCCGTCGTCGCACCGGCGGAAGGCGAGGAACGATGAGCGCCCCCGGACTGCCGATGGTGTTCCCGGCCGCGGGGCTGCCCGCCCGGGTGACGATCCACGAGGTCGGTCCCCGCGACGGCCTCCAGAACGAGAAGACCACCGTCCCCACCGAGGTCAAAGCCGAGTTCGTGCACCGGCTCGCCGGGGCCGGGCTGACCACCGTCGAGGCCACCAGCTTCGTCCACCCCTCGTGGGTGCCGCAGCTCGCCGACGCCGAGGAGCTGTACCCCCTGCTCGGCGACCTCACCGGCATCCGGCTCCCCGTCCTCGTACCCAACGAGAAGGGCCTGGAACGGGCGGTGGCGCTCGGCGCCCGCTCCATCGCCGTCTTCGGCTCGGCGACCGAGACCTTCGCCCGGCGCAACCTCAACCGGACCGTCGACGAGTCCCTCGCCATGTTCGAACCCGTCGTCGCCCGCGCCAAGGGCGACGGGATCCGGGTCCGCGGCTATCTCTCCATGTGCTTCGGCGACCCCTGGGAGGGGCCCGTCCCCCTCCCCCAAGTGGCCGGGGTCGCCCGGCGGCTGCTCGACCTCGGCTGCGACGAACTCTCCCTCGGCGACACCATCGGCACGGCCACCCCCGGCCATGTCCGGGCCCTGCTCGCCCTGCTCGGCGAGGCGGGCATCCCGGTCTCCGCGCTCGCCGTCCACTTCCACGACACCTACGGGCAGGCCCTCGCCAACACCCTCGCCGCCCTCGAACACGGCGTCACCACCGTCGACGCCTCCGCCGGCGGGCTCGGCGGCTGCCCCTACGCGCGCAGCGCCACCGGCAATCTCGCCACCGAGGACCTGGTGTGGATGCTCCACGGCCTCGGCATCGAGACCGGCGTCGACCTCCGCCTCCTCGCCGCCACCAGCACCTGGATGGCGGAGCGGCTGGGCCGCCCCAGCCCCTCCCGCACCGTCCGTGCCCTGTCACCCAAGGAGTGACCCCATGCCTCTGGACCACCGGCTCGCCCCCGAGCACGAGGAACTCCGCCGCACGGTCGAGGAGTTCGCCCACGAGGTGATCGCCCCCAAGATCGGCGACCTGTACGAGCGCCACGAGTTCCCGTACGAGATCGTCCGCGAGATGGGCCGTATGGGCCTCTTCGGGCTGCCCTTCCCCGAGGAGTACGGCGGCATGGGCGGCGACTACCTCGCCCTCGGCATCGTCCTGGAGGAGCTGGCCCGGGTCGACTCCTCCGTCGCCATCACCCTGGAAGCCGCGGTCTCCCTGGGCGCCATGCCCGTCTACCGCTTCGGCACCGACGAGCAGCGCCGCGAATGGCTGCCGAGGCTCTGCTCCGGCGAGCTGCTGGGGGCCTTCGGGCTCACCGAACCCGAAGGCGGCTCCGACGCGGGCGGCACCCGCACCACCGCCGTCCGGGACGGCGACGAGTGGGTGATCAACGGCTCCAAGTGCTTCATCACCAACGCCGGAACCGATATCACCGGGCTGGTCACCGTCACCGCGGTCACCGGCCGCGACGCCTCCGGCAAACCGCGGATCTCCTCCATCATCGTCCCCTCCGGCACCCCCGGCTTCACCGTCGCCCCCGCCTACTCCAAGGTCGGCTGGAACGCCTCCGACACCCGCGAACTCTCCTTCGACGGTGTCCGGGTACCGCTGGCCAACCTGCTGGGCGAGGAGGGCCGCGGGTACGCCCAGTTCCTCCGGATCCTCGACGAGGGCCGCATCGCCATCTCGGCCCTCGCCACCGGACTGGCCCAGGGCTGCGTCGACGAGTCCGTGAAGTACGCCGGTGAACGGCACGCCTTCGGCCGCCCCATCGGCGCCAACCAGGCCATCCAGTTCAAGATCGCGGACATGGAGACGCGGGCGCACATGGCCCGCGTCGGCTGGCGCGACGCGGCGTCCCGCCTGGTCGCGGGCGAACCCTTCAAGAAGGAGGCGGCGATCGCGAAGCTGTACTCGTCGACGATCGCGGTCGACAACGCCCGCGACGCCACCCAGATCCACGGCGGCTACGGCTTCATGAACGAGTACCCGGTGGCCCGGATGTGGCGCGACTCCAAGATCCTGGAGATCGGCGAGGGCACGAGCGAGGTGCAGCGGATGCTGATCGCCCGCGAACTGGGCGTGACGCCTCCCGCTGCGGGGTAACCCGGGGGCGCGCCTTGCCCCCTGGGACCCTGTTTCCCACGAGGTGCGGGCCCCCGGGGGCCGGGGGGGCGGTGTTGCCCGTGGGGTGCGGGGTCCCCGGGGGCGCGCCTTGCCCCCTGGGGGTGTGCCTTGCCCGCGGGGGCGCCTCCCGCTGGGGTTCCTCGCCCCCGGGGCCCGGGGGTGTGCCTTGCCCGCGGGGTGCGGGCTGCTTCTGCGCCTCAAACGCCGGCGGGGCTGAAAAGCTTGTGACCGTTGCTACGTGGGGTCGTGACCCGCCTTGTCTGGGTTCGGGTGGGTCGTGGGCCTCCGGGCTCACCTCCTCGCCGACGGCGATGCACCGCCACTGAAGCGCGTCCGGTCTTGTCGCCGTCGGCTGCGGGGGCGACCCTGCACCCCACTCCCACGTGATCCCGACTTGAGCAGCACCGCAAAGCCCCTGATGGTGTCGCCGTCACCGGGGGAGGACAAATCTTGCGGTCACCCGGGTCGGAGGGTGCGTCCCACTCGGGGTGCGGGCACACCCCGGGGGATGTGTTCACCCCGGAGGTTGGGCTTACCTGTCGGCGGCTTGGGGTTCGGGGCTTCCATGCAACGGGTCCGTGGGGAGGGGGGTGCAGGGTCGCCCCCGCAGCGGACTGCGACAAGCAAGGCTGCCCCCGGGGGCGGTGCATCGCAGGCCGCGAGGAGGTGAGCCCGGAGGCCACCGACCTGCCCGAACCAGACAGGACCGGGTGACGACCCCACGGAGAGCGGGACTCGACCACCCCGGGGCACCCGCGCCAGGCAAGGGCCGCAGGCACAGGTACCCAGGGGCGCGAGGAACTGCGCGACAAGCCACCAACGACCCGCGGCCGGACGCGCAGACCAGGGCCCCTGGGCCCCAGGCCCCCCAGCGGGAGGCGAACCCGCCCCCCCCGGTTAGCGCGCCGGGGGGGTGAGGGACTTGGAGAGGGCGGGGGCCGTCAGGGTGGTTTGCCAGGGGCGGGCGCCCAGTGCGGAGAGGGCCGCCGCGACCGCGTCGGGACCCGTGTCCGCCGGCGGCTCCCAGCAGATCCGGCGCACCGTGTCCGGCGCGATCAGGTTCTCCTGCGGAAGGTTCAGCTCCTCCGCGAGCGCCGAGATCGCCGCCCGGGCCGCGGAGAGCCGGGCCGCCGCGGCCGGGTCCTTGTCCGCCCAGGCCCGCGGCGGCGGCGGGCCGGTCAGCGGCTGGCCGGGCTGCGGCAGCTCGATGTCCGGCAGCGCCCGGGCCCGGTCGATCGCGGCCTGCCACTGTTCGAGCTGGCGCCGCCCCATCCGGTGCCCGAAGCCGCTGAGCCCGGCGAGCGCGTGGGCGTTCGGCGGTACGGCCAGTGCCGCCTCGACGATCGCCGCGTCCCCGAGGACCTTGCCGGGGGAGACGTCGCGCCGCTGGGCGATCCGGTCCCGGGTGGTCCACAGCTCCCGTACGACCGCCATCTGGCGGCGCCTGCGGACCTTGTGCATACCGGAGGTCCGGCGCCAGGGGTCCTTGCGGGGGGCGGGCGGCGGTGCGGTGGCGATGGCGTCGAACTCCTGGCGGGCCCACTCCAGCTTGCCCTGCCGGTCCAGCTCCTTCTCCAGCGCGTCCCGGAGGTCGATCAGCAGTTCGACGTCGAGCGCGGCGTAGCGCAGCCAGGGCTCGGGCAGCGGCCGGGTGGACCAGTCGACGGCCGAGTGGCCCTTCTCCAGGGCGTAGCCGAGGACGGACTCGACCATGGCGCCGAGGCCGACCCGGGGGAAGCCGGCCAGCCGGCCGGCCAGCTCGGTGTCGAAGAGCCGGGTGGGCACCATGCCTATTTCGCGGAGGCAGGGCAGGTCCTGGGTTGCGGCGTGCAGGATCCACTCGGTGTCGGCGAGCGCGCTGCCGAAGGGGGTGAGGTCGGGGCAGCCGACCGGGTCGATCAGAGCGCTGCCCGCGCCTTCGCGGCGGAGCTGGACGAGGTAGGCGCGCTGGCCGTAGCGGTAGCCGGAGGCGCGCTCGGCGTCGACGGCGACGGGGCCGGTGCCCGCCGAGAAGGCGGCGACCACGGCCGCCAGCGCCTCGGCGTCGGCCACGACCGGAGGGATGCCCTCGCGGGGCTCCAGCAGGGGAGTGGGGGGCTCTTCGGCTGCGACGCCGGCGTCCGGGGGAGCGCCCCCGGCGGTTCGCAGTGCGGTCTCTGCTGCGGGGTTATGGGCGTCGGTCACGTGTCAAGGGTATCCGTGAACCGCGCGCGCCTGTCGACGGAAACGATCCGCCGACAGGCGCGCGGGGGAGCGGAGGGGTCAGTGGATGATGCCCGTGCGCAGGGCGACCGCGACCATTCCGGCCCGGTCGCCGGTGCCGAGCTTGCGTGCGATCCGGGCCAGGTGGCTCTTCACGGTGAGCGCGGACAGGCCCATGGAGACGCCGATGGCCTTGTTCGACTGGCCCTCCGCCACCAGCCGCAGGACCTCGACCTCGCGGCCGGAGAGCTCCCGGTAGCCGCCCGGGTGGCTGGGGGCGCCCGGCGGGCGCCGGTGGCCCAGCCGGGCCGCGGCGGCGCCGATGGGGGCGGCCCCGGGCCGGGTCGGGTGGCCGATATTGGTGCGGGTGCCGGTGACGACATAGCCCTTCACTCCGCCCGCCAGGGCGTTGCGCACCGCGCCGATGTCGTCGGCGGCGGAGAGGGCGAGACCGTTGGGCCAGCCCGCGGCGCGGGTCTCGGAGAGGAGGGTGAGCCCGGATCCGTCGGGCAGGTGGACGTCGGCGACGCAGATGTCGCGGGGGTTGCCGATCCGGGGGCGGGCCTCGGCGATGGACGATGCCTCGATCACATCCCGGACGCCGAGCGCCCACAGGTGGCGGGTGACGGTGGAGCGGACACGCGGATCGGCCACGACCACCATCGCGGTCGGCTTGTTCGGACGGTAGGCGACCAGGCTTGCGGGCTGCTCGAGAAGGACGGACACCGGGCTCCTCCTGGGGGGAAGGTGCGGGGACGGGGCCGGCTCGGGGATGAAGCCGGGGCATTCCGTGAAGTTAGGGTCATTGACCTCTTCGGCAGCCCGTCCGGGGTCCTTTAGGGAATGATCACTATTCAGTGAGTAACAATTGGTGCAATTCGGACGTGTGATCGATCATCCTACGAGTGATCCCCCCGGCGCCTCGCACCACGGACGGAAACGGCCGCGCGGCCCGGGAGGAGTGTCCCAGGCCGCGCGGCCGTCTCCGTACGCGCGGACTCAGCGGTGCCGCGGCCCGCGCCGCTGCGGCAGGCTCACCACACCCGTCGCCGGCTCCGTCCCGCCCGCCGGCGCGGGCGGCAGCCCGGCGATCTGGCAGAGCAGATCGCACCAGGCCGCAAGGTGCGCGGCGGTGTCCGGCACCCCGCCCGCCCCCTCCTCCGGCGTCCAGGACGCCCGGATCTCGATCTGGGTCGCCGGGCGCCGCGGCGAAAGTCCTCCGAAGTAGTGAGAACCCGCACGGGTGACGGTCCCGCTCGCCTCCCCGTAGGTCAGCCCGCGCGCCTCCAGCGCACCGGTCAGCCAGGACCAGCACACCTCCGGCAGCAGCGGATCCGCCGCCATCTCCGGCTCCAGCTCCGCACGGACCAGCGTCACCAGCCGGAAGGTGCCCCGCCATGCCTCGTGCCCGGCCGGATCGTGGAGCAGCACCAGCCGGCCGTCCGCCAGATCCTCGTCGTCCTCGACGACCGCGGCCTCCAGCGCATACGCGTACGGCGCCAGTTTCTGCGGGGCGCGGGCGGGGTCCACCTCGATTTCCGGGCGCAGCCCGGCGCCCCTCAGCGCCTCCACCGCCCGCCGGAAGGCCCGCGGCACGGCGTCGCCCGCCGGGGTGCCGTCGTCCGGGTGTGAATGTTCAGCATGATCGGAAAAACGTCCCTGAGCCGCAGCCATGCGGGGAAGACTAGGCGGAACGGGGCTCCGGCGCAGTGAAGGACACCCTGGCCGGTCCGCCGCTTTTCCCGGCCGTGGGAGGATTCGGACCGTGAGCGCCTACGACCGCCCCTCGGGCCAGCAGCCTAAGACGTACGATTCCGCCTTTCTGAAGGCCTGCCGCCGGGAGCCCGTGCCGCATACCCCGGTCTGGTTCATGCGACAGGCGGGGCGCTCGCTGCCGGAGTATCTGAAGGTCCGCGAGGGCATTCCGATGCTGGAGTCCTGTATGCGGCCGGAGCTGGTCAAGGAGATCACCCTCCAGCCGGTGCGGCGGCACAACGTCGACGCGGCGATCTTCTTCAGCGATATCGTCGTCCCGCTCAAGGCCATCGGTATCGACCTCGACATCAAGCCGGGCGTCGGCCCCGTCGTCGCCGAGCCGGTGCGCAGCCGCGCCGACCTCGCCCGGCTGCGGGATCTGACCCCGGACGACGTCCGGTACGTCACCGAGGCCATCGGCCTGCTGACGGAGGAGCTGGGCAGTACCCCGCTGATCGGTTTCGCGGGCGCCCCCTTCACCCTGGCGAGCTATCTGGTCGAGGGCGGCCCGTCCCGCAACCACGAGCACACCAAGGCGCTGATGTACGGCGACCCGGAGCTGTGGGCGGATCTGCTGGACCGGCTCGCCGAGATCACCTCCGCCTTCCTCAAGGTCCAGATCGAAGCCGGCGCGAGCGCCGTCCAGCTCTTCGACTCCTGGGTCGGCGCGCTCTCCCCGGCGGACTACCGCCGCTCGGTGATGCCCGCGTCCGTGAAGGTCTTCGACGCGGTCGCCGGCTACGGCGTGCCGCGGATCCACTTCGGTGTGGGCACGGGCGAGCTGCTCGGGCTGATGGGCGAGGCCGGAGCCGATGTCGTCGGCGTCGACTGGCGCGTCCCGCTCGACGAGGCCGCCCGCCGGGTCGGCCCCGGCAAGGCGCTCCAGGGCAATCTGGACCCTGCGGTCCTCTTCGCCCCCCGCCCGGCCGTCGAGGCCAAGGCCCGCGAGGTCCTGGCGGCCGCCGCCGGGCTGGAGGGCCATGTCTTCAACCTGGGCCACGGCGTGCTGCCGAGCATGGACCCCGACGCGCTGACCCGGCTCGTCGAGTTCGTCCACACCGAGACCGCCCGCTGACCCTCGCGGGGGCGCCCGGCGGCGCCCCCGTACCGGCTCATCCCGGGGTGAGCGCCCGGACCGCCTTGCGGGCCGCGACCAGTACCGGGTCCCAGACGGGGGAGAACGGCGGCGCGTACCCGAGGTCGAGCATCGTCATCCGCTCCACGGTCATCCCGGCCGTCAGGGCCACCGCCGCGATGTCGACCCGCTTGGCCGCGCCCTCGCGGCCGACGATCTGGAGTCCGAGGAGCCGTCCCGCGCCGCGCTCCGCGATGATCTTCACGGTCATCGGTGACGCGTCCGGGTAGTACCCGGCGCGGCTGGTCGACTCGACGGTCGCGGTGACGTACCGGAGCCCGGCCGCGGCCGCGTCCTTCTCCCGCAGCCCGGTCCTGGCGATCTCCAGATCGCACACCTTGCTGACCGCGGTCCCCACCACCCCGGGGAAGGTGCCGTAGCCCCCGCCCGCGTTCGCCCCGATGATCTGGCCGTGCTTGTTGGCATGGGTGCCGAGCGGGATGTACCGCTCCCGGCCCGAGACCAGGTCCAGGACCTCCACGCAGTCCCCGCCCGCCCAGACCGCCTCCTGCCCGCGGACCCGCATCGACAGGTCCGTCAGCAGCCCTCCGTACTCCCCGGTGGGCAGCCCCGCCGCTCGGGCGAGCGTGGTCTCCGGCTCCACCCCGATCCCGAGGACGACCACGTCCGCCGGGTACTCGGCGTCCGCCGTCGCCACCGCCCGCACCCGGCCGTCGTCGCCGGTGCGGACCGCCAGGACCTCGGCGCGGTTGACGGTCGTGATGCCGAGGCCGTCCATCGCGGTATGCACCAGACGGCCCATATCCGGGTCGAGGGTCGCCATCGGCTGCTCGCCGCGGTTGAGCACCGTGACCTCGAAACCGCGGTTCAGCAGGGCCTCCGCCATCTCGACGCCGATGTACCCGGCGCCCACCACGACCGCCCGGCGGCGCTCCCCGGCCGGACCGGCCGGGCCGAGTGCCTCCAGCGTGGCGAGAAGGGCCTGTCCGTCGTCGAGGGTCTGCACCCCGTGGACGCCGGGCGCGCCGATCCCGGGGATCTCCGGCCGGACGGGCCGGGCGCCGGTCGCGATCACCAGCTTGTCCCAGCCCGTCCAGCTCTCCGTACCGCTCTCCAGGTCCCGGGCCCGTACCCGCCCGCGGTCCGGGTCGATCTCCACCACCTCGGTGCGCATCCGCAGGTCGATCGCCCGGGCCCGGTGCTCCTCGGGCGTCCGGGCGATCAGTTCGTCCCGGTCGGCGACCTGCCCGCCGACCCAGTACGGGATCCCGCACGCCGAGTACGAGGAGAAGTGACCGCGCTCGAAGGCGACGATCTCCAGCTCGTCCGGCGTACGGAACCTGCGTGCCTGCGAGGCGGCGGACATGCCCGCCGCGTCGCCCCCGACGACCACCAACCGCTCTGCTGCCATGGGACACACGCTACGTCGGGCGCGGGGACGGGGAGTCAGGCCCGGTCCGTCCCCTCGCCGGTCGCCCGCCCGCCGGTGCCGTCAGTGCCGTCGGTGCTGTCGGTGCCGCCGGTGTGCTCCGTGCCGTCCGCGTCCGCGGCCCGCTCCGGGGCGGCCGTACCTCCCGGACGCCGGGACCGCTGCCACCGCCACCCGACGGCCCCCAGCGCCAGCAGGACCAGGAACGGCAGCATCGCGCTCAGCACGATCACAATCCACCGCACCACCGTCACCAGCGCGTCCCAGCCGGTCTCCAGGGCGTCCAGCACCCCGGGGTCGTCGTCCTGCTCGGGCCGCTTCTCGCGCGGCTCGGGCTCCCGGTAGTCCAGGGTGAGCGTCGACAGGGCCGCCCGGTCCTTCAGCGACGACTGCTGGGCCAGCAGCGACTCCAGATCGGCCTGCCGGCGGCCCAGCTCCGCCTCCAGCGACACGATGTCGCTGAGCTGCGACGCCCGGTCCATCAGCTCCCGGACCCGGGCCACGCTGGCCCGCTGGGTCGCGATCCGGCTGGTCACATCGACGACCTCGCCGGTGACGTCCTTCGTGGAGGACTCCACGGAGATCAGCCTGCCGCCCTTCGACAGCGACGCGAGCACCGCCCCGTACCGCTCCTGCGGCACCCTCAGCACGATCCGGGACGAGTCCGAGCCCTCGGCACCGGTGCCGTTCTCGTAGCCCGAGGACTCCTCGCTGACATAGCCGCCCTCGGCCTCGGCGATCCGCCGCGCGGCCGCCACGGCCTTCCCGACGTCCGACACCTCGACCTGGAGCTCGGCGGTCCGGATCCGGTGGGTGGCGGAGAGCAGCGGCTTCGGGCTGCCCGGCTTGGCGCCGGAGTCCTTCGCGGTACTGCCGGTCCCCGCTTCCGCCGCCCGGCCGCCGCCTGCCTCCGGTGCGGCCTGCTCCGCCCGGGCATCCGCGGCAGCCGGCTTGTCGGCCGCCGATTGCGCCGTATCGGAGGACGCCGAGCAGCCGGACACCGTCAGCACCCCCGCCACCATCAGCACGGCGAGCATTTGTCGAGCACGCATCTCTTCCCCCTGGCGCGGCACCGGCGTCCCGGCACCGCATCGTGTTCCGTCCCCGTCGTTCGGTGTCCCTTGGACGGAGAGCGGCCGCGGATCGTTTGCGGCCGGCGGTCCCGAACCGGTCACGTTCGGGACTCGGAACGGCATTTGAGAGAGTGGGGCCATGGACTCCGCGCACAGCGACGGCGCCGGTACGGCCGACGCCACCGGCACACAGACCGCCACGGGCACCGGCGGGGGTACGCCCCCGGGCCGCGCCGTCGTCGTCGGCGGCGGTATCTCCGGGCTGGCCGCCGCCCACCGGCTCGCCGGCGCGGGCTGGCGGGTCACCCTGCTGGAGACCGCCGCGGTCGTCGGCGGAAAGCTCGCCACGGGCGAGATCGCCGGTGTCCCCGTCGACCTGGGCGCCGAGTCGATGCTCGCCCGCCGCCCCGAGGCGGCCGATCTCGCCCGCGCCGTCGGCCTCGGCGACCGGCTCCAGGCCCCGGCCACCACGACCGCGTCCGTATGGACGGGAGGCGCCCTGCGGCCCATGCCCCGGGGCCATGTGATGGGCGTCCCCGGCGACGCCGGAGCCCTCGCCGGACTGCTCGGCCCCGAGGGGATCGCCCGCATCGCCCGGGAGCGCGAGCTGCCGCCCGCCGAACTCGGCGACGACGTCGCCATCGGCCGGTACGTCGCCGACCGGCTCGGCGAGGAGGTCGTCGACAAGCTGGTGGAGCCGCTGCTCGGCGGGGTGTACGCGGGCGACGCCTACCGCATCTCGATGCGGGCCGCCGTGCCCGCGCTCTTCGAGGCCGCCCGCAGCCACCCCTTCCTCCTCGACGCCGTCCGCGCCGTCCAGGAGGCGGCCGCGGCCCGGCAGCAGACCGGCCCCGTCTTCCTCGGGCTCGACGGCGGTGTCGGCACCCTGCCGTCCGCCGTCGCCGCCGCCGTCCGCGCGGCCGGGGGCGAGCTGCGCACCGGCACCCGGGTCCTCGGCCTCGACCGGGGCGCCGGGGGCTGGCGGGTCCGGACCGACCGGGGCGAGACCCTGACCGCCGACGCCGTCGTCCTCGCCACCCCCGCCTGGTCCACCGCCGAACTGCTGTCCGCGGAGTCCCCGGCCGCCGCCGCCGAACTCGGCCGGATCGCCTACGCCTCCATGACCCTGATCACCCTGGCCTTCCGCCGCGCCGACGTGGACGCGGCCGGTCTGCCCGCGGGCAGCGGCTTCCTGGTCCCCCCGGGCGAGGGCCTCACCATCAAGGCGTCCACCTTCTCCAGCCGCAAATGGCGCTGGACCGACGAGGCGTCGGCCGCCGAGGGACTGGCCGTCCTGCGGACCTCCGTCGGCCGGTACGGCGACGAGGACCACCTCGACCGGGAGGACGGCGAACTCGTCGACGTATCCCTCCGGGACCTCGCCGCCGCCACCGGACTCGCCGCCCGCCCCGTCGCCACCACCGTCACCCGGTGGATCGGCGGACTGCCGCAGTACCCCGTGGGCCATCTCGACCGCACCGCCCGGATCCGCGCCGAGGTCGCGAAACTCCCCGGGCTCGCGGTCTGCGGCGCCGCCTACGACGGCGTCGGGATCCCCGCCTGCATCGCGGACGGACAGCGGGCCGCGGACACGGCCGCCGCGATCCGGACCCGGTCGGCGGACGCCGGAAGCGACGCGGGACAATAGCCCCATGAGTGCGCCAGAAAAGATCCCGAACGCGGGCAAGAAGGCCAAGGACCTCAACGAGGTCATCCGCTACACGCTGTGGTCGGTCTTCAAGCTCCGTGACGTACTGCCCGACGACCGCGACGGCTGGGCCGACGAGGTCGAGGAACTGTTCGCCAAGCTGGCCGCGGAGGACGTCAGGATCCGCGGTACGTACGACCTCTCGGGGCTGCGCGCCGACGCCGATCTGATGATCTGGTGGCACGCCGAGACCGCGGACGAACTCCAGGACGCGTACAACCGCTTCCGCCGTACCCGCTTCGGCCGGGCGCTCGTCCCGGTCTGGTCGAACATGGCGCTGCACCGGCCCGCGGAGTTCAACAAGTCCCACATCCCGGCGTTCCTGGCCGACGAGCGGGAGCGGGACTGGGTCAGCGTCTACCCCTTCGTCCGCTCCTACGACTGGTACCTCCTGCCGGACGAGGACCGCCGCCGGATGCTCGCCGACCACGGCAAGATGGCCCGCGGCTACCCGGACGTCCGGGCCAACACCGTGGCGTCGTTCTCCCTCGGCGACTACGAGTGGATCCTCGCCTTCGAGGCCGACGAACTGCACCGGATCGTCGACCTGATGCGCCATCTGCGCGCCTCCGAGGCCCGGATGCACGTCCGTGAGGAAGTGCCCTTCTACACGGGCCGCCGGAAGTCCGTCGCGGCCCTGCTGGCCGACCTCGCCTGACGGACCGCAAGCACCGGCTCCGGGGCCCGGCCCGTCATCGGGCGGCCCCGGAACCGGAACGGCCGTACCACCCGGCGGCCCGTACCGCCGGGAAGAAGCCGGTTGCCGTCACGGCGGCGGCCGCGGCCTGAGAAGATGCTCCGCGGAGGAGGTCCGGGGGCGGCACCGCTCCCGGTGGTCCGGGGACGGGTCCGCACGGGACCCGGACTCCGTGACCCGGAAGATCAGACGGCGGGACGCGGCGGCTGCGGCCGCAGCGTCCGCTGCTCCAGCGACACCGGGTCGGGCTCCGGGTGCGGCGCGCACGACGCGCGCCGCACCGGCGCCTCGCCGCTCAGCAGATACTCCTCCAGATAGCGGTTGACGCAGTCGTTCGCGCCGCCGCCGACGCCGTGCGTCCCGGCGTCCTCCTCGGTGATCAGCACCGACCCCTTCAGCCTGCGGGCCAGCTCCTTCGCCCCTTCGTACGGGGTCGCCGCATCGTGCTCCGCCGCCAGGATCAGCACCGGCGGCAGCGCTCCCCAGCGGGTGCGCACCTCCAGCGGCTGCTGCCGGGGCGCCCGCCAGAAGGCGCACGGCAGATTCATCCAGGCGTTGTCCCAGGTCTCGAAGGGCGCCTTGCGGGCCAGCGCGGTGTTGTCCCGGTCCCAGACCCGCCACTCCGTCGGCCAGGGCGCGTCGTTGCAGAGGATCGCCGTATAGACGGCGTTGGAGTTCTCCGACTCCGCCGCCCACTGCTTCTTCGGTGACGCCTGCGCGATCAGCGGCTTGTCGTTGCCGCGCAGATACTCCGACAGGGCCCGGGCCCGGGACGGCCAGTAGTCGTCGTAGTAGGCGGCGCCGAGGAACGCCGACTGGAGCTGCGCCGGGCCGACGGTGCCGCCCGCGGGCTCCGTCGCCAGCCGGGTCTTCACCTCCTCGTAGCGCCGGGCCACCGCCGCCGCGGTGGTGCCGAGCCCGAAGACGTCGTCGTGCCGGGCCGTCCAGGCCCGGAAGTCCGCCCAGCGGCGTTCGAACGCGAAGGACTGGTCGAGGTTGTTGCGGTACCAGACCTTGTCGCGGGCCGGGTGCACCGCCGAGTCGAAGACCATCCGGCGTACGTGCGAGGGGAACAGCGTGGCGTACAGGGCGCCGAAGTAGGTGCCGTAGGAGGCGCCCATGTACGTCAGCCGCTCCTGGCCGAGCGCGGCGCGCAGCACATCCAGGTCGCGGGCGTTGTTGAGGGAGGTGTAGTGGCGCAGCGCGTCGCCCGACCGCCGCGCGCAGCCGTCGGCGTACGCCTCGGCGTCGGCGATCCGGGCCCGTTTGAACGCGGGCGAGGGATGGGTCTCGGAGGGGGTGGGCGCCTTGAGGAACTCGGCGGGCTCCAGGCAGGACAGCGGCGCCGAGCGGCCGACGCCGCGCGGCGCGTAGCCGACCAGGTCGTAGGCGCGGGCGATCCGCTTCCACTCGTCGAGCCCGCCGGCGAGCGGGAAGTACATACTGGAAGCGCCCGGGCCGCCCGGGTTGTAGACGAACGCGCCCTGGTACTCGGCGGGTTCCCCGGTCGCCGCGATCCGGCTGACCGTCAGGGCGATGCGTCTGCCGTCGGGGTCCGCGTAGTCGAGGGGTACTTCGACCGTGCCGCAGGTCACCGAGTCGGGGAGCCCTTCCGCGGCCGGGCAGTCGCCGAAGGCGATCCCCCGCTCGGCGGCGCGGGCGGCGGCCACCGCGGTGCCGCGCTCCTCCGGCGCCGGAGCGCCGCCGGGCCCGCGGACCGCGGTGCCGGTGGCGGGCGTCACGGTCAGCGCGGACAGGACCAGCGAACCGAGACCGGCCACCAGCCCGTACCCCACCCCTCTGTTCGTCACGTTCCGGGTTCCCTTTCTGCGGACGGACGGCACCTGCGCACATGCCATGCGGTCAAGGGATTTTTCGGGGTATGTGCCGAGCTGTAAAGCACCTTTGTGGGGTGTCGCGGTCAATGCCCCCGATGCGCCGTACCGGGATCCGCGCGCTGCCCGTGGCCGCCGGTGAGCGCCCGGCGCAGCAGAGGGTCCTCCAGGGCGGCGGGTCCGGCGACGGCGAGCGCCGTGAGCCGTCCCCGCTCGGTGCCGTCGGCCGTGCTGATCAGCCCGGCCAGCAGTCTGCGGCCCTCCGGCGAGGCCCAGCCCAGATAGGGCCGTACCTCCACCCGCCCGATCAGCAGGGCGCTCAGGGTGAGCAGCAGCGGCAGCGCGAACCAGGGGAGGAGTACGGCGGCGGGGGCGCCTCCGCCGGGCAGTACGAGGGCGGCGGCCGTCAGCACGGGTACCGCGAGGGCCGCGGCGCGTACGGCCCGGACGGCCGCCGCGGACCGGACCCGGGAGGCGTCGGGGACGGCGAGCCCGGCGCCGACCAGTGTGGCGGCGATGGCCCGTACGGCGTCCGCGGATCCGGCGGCCCGCCGTACCGCGTCGGTGCGGGCCTGGTGGCCCGCGGGCCCTATCGCCCGGATCACCGAACGCTCCAGCACGCTGTCGGTGTCCGGGTCGACCACGGTCGCCCAGCCGGTGTGCGCCAGCAGCAGCGCCCGGCGGCGGTGCATGGCGACCAGGGTCACATCCATGACCCGGCCGGGGCCGCCCGCGAGGAAGGCGGCTTCGTGGAGAGTGAGTTCACGGGCCCGGTGCCGGACGGAGCGGCGTCCCGGGTGCGGAGCGGCGGCCACGGCGGCACGGCAGAGCCGCACACAGGCGGTGCCCGCGGCGGCCCAGGCGAGGGCCAGCAGGATGATCCGGAGCATTGCCGTGTTGTACGTGACGAGGGGGCCCGGCCGCCAGGGGTTTTTCCGGCGGGGAGGGCGGTCCCGGCGGGTGCGGGGCTGGATTCCGCGCCGGCCGGACGGGGCGCGCGGCCCGGGCGGGTGACGCCCGGGGGCACGGGCGGGTGGCGGGACGGTACGGCTCCGGCCGCTCGCCCCGCCGTCCGGTCTCAGACGCCTCCGCCGCAGCCTCCGCCGCCGCAGGAGGAGCCGCCCCCGCAGGAGGAACCCCCGCCGCCCCCTCCGCCGCAGGAGGATCCGCCCCCGCCGCCTCCGCAGGACGACCCGCCTCCGCCGGAGGAGCCCCCGTGCCCTCCGCAGGTCGAGCCGCCGCCCATCCCGCAGGAGTGCCCTCCGTGGCCGCTGCCGCACCAGGCGACCGAGACGCCGCCACCGGGGTCGGGCACGATCAGGGACGGTGAGACGACGGCCGCGGCCACCATCAGGTCCCGGAGTCTTCCGTCGGTGACCTCCGAGGGGCCCCGGAGCGCCACCTCGACCCCTTGCCGGGGGTCGCGCCGTACCCGCGCGTACTCTCGGAACGCCTGTTGCCCGGCCGGGGTCACTCGTCCCCGGGTCCTTTTCGCGCAGTAGGAGGAGACCGCCGCCCCGGGCCCGGCGGAGAGCGCCACCAGAACGAAGAACCAGGGCCCGGACGGACGGGGGCCGGGGCCGGAGGCGAAGACGAAGGTGAGGACGAGGGCGACGGGAAGACCCGCCAGCAGAGTGCCGGTCTGGATCCGGGCCCAGAGGTTCACCCACCGCCGGGCGGCGGACGGCGGGTTCAGCAGTCCGCGCCGGGCGAGCGCGTTACCGACCCCCTGGACCGCGGGGGAGACCGCCGCGGCCGCCCGCAGGGTGGCCAGAGCGCTGTTGTCGGTATTCCGGGCCAGGTCCAGGACGGCCCGGGGCACCGAGCCCCGTGCGTCCGGTTTCCGCACCACGACGATTCCGGGAGCCACCACATCGATATGCCCCTGCCGGTGGAGCTCCGCGACGGCGGCGTCCACCACGCGCGAGGGGCCGCCGCCGAGGAACGCCGCCTCGTAGCGGTTGCGGAGCCGCCGGCTCCCTCTCCGCCGGCGCGGCCCCCGGAGGGTGGTTGCGGCCGTCGCCACCACGAGGAGCAGGGTGAGCGCGGCCACGGCGAGACCGGTGTACCAGGCGAGGTCCGAGGTGGTCATGGGTTTCCCCCCTTGCTGTGGCGGGTGCGGCCGGAGCGGTGGGCGGCGGCCCGGTGAAGGTCACCCGGCCGCCGCCCGGGCCCGGTCAGGCGCCTCCTCCGCCGCAGCCGCCACCACCGCCGCCACCGCCGCAGCCCCCTCCTCCTCCGCCGCCTCCACCGCCACCGCCGCAGCCCCCTCCGGCGCCGCCGCAGCCGCCGCTTCCGCAGCCGCCGTCACCGCCCCCGCCGTCGTCGGCGCTGCCGCACCAGGCGGGTACGAACGCCCCGGTCGAGGAGCCGTCCGTCGAGTACAGCGCGGGCTGGACGAGCGGGACCGCCGCCGCGGCGAGCACCAGGTCCCGCACGATGGGGTCCGGAATCTGCTTCGGCCCGCGTACGGCCACCTTGACCGCCACCCGCCCGTCGACGCGGTGCTCCCGGACGTACAACTGGAGCGAGGTGCGCCCTTCGGCGGTGAGCCGTCCCCGGGTGAGCTGTCCGCACCGGCCCGCGACGATCGCTCCGAGGACGGCCGAGGGGATCAGGAGTACGACGGCGCCCGGCTCGTCCGAGACGGCGAGGTAGATGGTGATACCGATGGCGGCGGGCACGGTGATGAACAGGACCAGGAGCTGGACCTTGGCCCAGAGGTGTACGGCCCGCCGGGCCGCGGACGGCTGTGCCAGCAGCCCCTTCGCATGGAGCCGGTCGCCGATCCCCTGCACGGTGGGGGAGAAGGCCACGGCCCGGCGCAGGGCGACCAGTGTGCTGTTGTCGGTCTCCCTGGCCAGGGCGAGGGCGGCCCCGGGTACCTCGCCCGCCGGGCCGCCGCGCAGCACCGAGACGGTGCCGGGGCGCACCACGGCCAGCTGCTTCTTGTCGTGCAGATGGGCGATGGCGGTGTCCGCGACGCGCAGCGGGCCGCCGCGCAGGAAGGCCGCGTCGTAGGTGTCGATGACCCGGGTCCGGGAGGCCCGGCCGCCGTGCGGGCGGGCGCGGGTGACGGCCGTCGCGACGGCCAGCGCGACGGTGAGGGCAATGATGATCACCACCGCGGTGGTGCCTATGGCCTGTGGGTCCATGGAGTGTCTCCCCGTGTGATGTGGTCCGGGCCGGGTTGGCGGCCCGAGTGGTCTGAAGGCGCACCGGAAGGTGCGAAAGTGAGCAAAAGGGTCTGCCGGGGGTGATGCGGGGGTACGCCGGTGCTGCGACGGGCGAATGACCGGGTCGGCGGCCGGGGCCGGGCGGTACGAGGTGGTGGTGCGCCGGAGCACCGGCCCCGGGGCACCACCACCGGTGGCGGCGCACCCCGGGCGCCGTGCGGTACATCGGTGTTGCGGCGGGTGCGGCGGGTGCGGCGGGTGCGGTGGTGCGGCGGGTGTGACGGCGCCGCGGTCAGCCGCAGCCGCAGCCGCCGCAGCCCCCGCACCCTCCGCCGTCACCGCCGCCGCCGCTGCAGGAGCCACCTCCGCCGCAGCTCGAACCGCCGTTGTCGTCCTTGCTCCCGCCGCAGCTCGTCGCGGTGCCGCCCCCGCCGCACCACGACACCTGCTCCCCGGCGAGCGCCGGCCCGGCCGCGACCGCGACGAAAGCCGTGGTGGCCGCGGCGACCATCACCGTGCGGAGCGTCTTGTCCTCGACGCCGCCCAGCCCCATACGGGCCACCCGCTCCGCCGGGGTGCCGGGTTCCTTGAACCCGGCCCGGTGGACGGAGAGCGCCCTGCTGCCGTTGCCGGTCACCCGCGCCCTGACGTTCACGCCCACGGCGGCGGCCACCAGCGCGCCCACCAGCAGCCCGGGGCCGACCCGTACCAGGAACAGATCGCCCACCGGCGTCCAGTCGCCGTCGTTGGTCAGCTGGGTGGCGATCAGGGCCGCGGGCACCGCCAGCAGGAAGACGATCTTCTGGAGGCGGGCCCACCGGGTGATGACCCGGAGATCGCGGCTGGGTGCGACCAGCAGCCCGCTGCGCGCCAGCCCGTGGCCGATCCGCTGGACCGTCTCCGAGCGGGCCGCCGTATGCCGCAGCGTGTTCAGCGCGCCGTTCGGCACCTCCTCGGCCGCGGTCAGCACGGCCCGCTCCACGGCGTCCTGGCCCTCGGCACGCTCCACGGTCACAATGCCGGGCTCGGTGATCCGTATCCGTCCGTCGGCGTGCATGGTCACCAGCGCGACGTCCACGGTCCGCAGCGGGCCGCCGCTGAGGAACGCGGCCTGGTAGGGATCGCCGATCTCCACCTGCCTGCCGTCGCCCTGCCGGTGACGGCGGCGCGATACGACACCTTCGACGAGCAGCCAGACCGTGAGCACGCCGACCACGGCGTTCACGAGCACGGCGACGGTACCGATGGCCATGCCGGTCACCTCCTGACGAGTACGGCCCGCGCCGCACGGACGATTCGGGCGGCCCGGCGCCGGGGCCGCAGCCCGGCACGCTCCTGCCACCAGTGGGTCAGTTCTCTGCGCGTCCGCTCGTCCTCCGGCTGCCCGGCGGCGAGCAGATGCTCCACGAACGCCATGGCGTCACGGCGGTAACCCGCGTGCATCGGACGGCCCTTGGCGTATGCGAGGAAGGTACCCCGGTAGTCGCGGCCGAGGATCTCCGGGAGTTGCGGCGCGATCTTCGCCACCACCTGAGCCCGCTTCGAGGCCAGCGCCCGGCTCTGCACCCGCAGCCGGTACTGGTCGAAGTCCTCGGGCGCGGGCGTCCCGGCGACCAGTGCCGACAGCAGCGCGGCCTGGGCGATGCCCAGCCGCTCCCGGGCCTCCGCGGGCGCCGGGGCGACGGACTCCGGCGCGGCCGCCGGAGCCCCGGTGTCCGGCCGGTCCGGGCGCGCGGTCCGCAGCACGGTACGAATGGAGTCCAGCTCCGATGCCAGCTCGGCCTCGGGCGGGAAGTCGTCGTCGCGCTCCAGCAGCACCCCGGGCGGCGAGATCCGGGAGGCCAGCTCGCGCAGTACGTCGAGCACGGGCTCGGGCACCGGATGGGCGTGGGTGTCGTGCCAGACCCCGTCGCGCTCCACGCCGCCCGCGACATGGACGTACGCGATGGCCTCGACGGGCAGCTCGGCCAGGGCCTTCGCCGGGTCCTCGCCGCGGTTGACGAAGTTGGTGTGCAGATTGGCGACGTCGATCAGCAGCCGTACGCCGGTCCGCTCGACCAGCTCCGCCAGGAACTGCCCCTCGGTCATCTCCTCGCCGGGCCAGGAGATCAGCGCCGCGATGTTCTCCAGCGCCAGCGGGACCGGGAGCGCGTCCTGGGCGATCCGGACGTTCTCGCAGAGCACGGCGAGGGCGTCCCGGGTCCGCGGCACCGGCAGCAGATGCCCGGCCTCCAGCCGCGGCGACGCGGTGAGCGGACCGCCCGCCCGGACGAACGCGATGTGCTCGGTGACCAGCGGGGAGCCCAGGGCCTGCGCGCGCTCCGCGAGGTCGGCCAGCTTCTTCCCGTCGGGCCGGTCGGCACCGCCGAGTCCGAGGGAGACACCGTGCGGTACGACGGTGACACCGCGGGCGCGCAGCCGCTCCAGCGACGCGGACAGATGGCCGGGGCAGACGTTCTCGGCCACCACCTCGACCCAGTCGACGCCGTCGAGGCGCTCCACCGCGTCCGCGATCTCGGGCCGCCAGCCGATGCCGGTACCGAGTGTGCCGTGCGTACCGTGCCGCATGGTTCCTCCCCCTGGTCCCTGTTCTGTACGTCCCCCCGGACGTTTGCGAAGGCGTGTACGAGGGACATGGCCCCGCCGGGCGGCGGTGAATCCCGCAAGGGGGACGTTCAGAGCTGGAATTGAGGTTCCGGCTCGCGCGGAAAGCGACCGAACCGCAATCCGAAGGTGACCGGGGCGCTCCGGAAGGGGCCCGGGGGAGGGCCGCGGAGGGTGTTACGGAGACGGCGGCGCGGGGCGGTTGGTGTCGATCGCGGTCGGTGGGCCGGGCCGGGGCGACGGCCGGGAGGTGAAGCTCAGATCCCCCGTGGGCACCGCCGGGTCCGGGGCCGCCGGGGTGTTCCCGTCCGGTGCGGGCGGACCGGTGGGGCTCGCCGTACCCCCGCCCGCCGCCTCGTGCGCGATGGCGTCGAAGTCGACCCGGCCGGTCGCCTCCAGCATGGTGATGTGGTCCAGCACGGTCTGGTTGGCGTCGGTCGCGAGCTGCCGGATGAGCGTATTGCGGGTGGTGTGCCGGACCTGGGCGACCAGGGCGAAGACCTTGCCGTGGGCGCTGCGCAGCAGATTGGCGAACTTCCGCTCGTACTCCTCGCCGCGGGCCGCCGACAGCTCCCGCAGCCACCCCTGCTGCTGCTCGTTGGGCTGGTTGGGCAGCTCGACCCCCAGTTTCGCCGCCACGTCCCGGGCCCGGGCGTCCAGATCGGCATGACCGACGACCAGATGGTCACCGGCGTCCCGGACGGCCCGGGTCGGAGCCCGCTCGACGGCCTGCTGTCCGGCGGGCAGCTCCCAGAGCCCGGCGAGCCGCACCCGGACCAGGAAGTCCCGGTCGGTCGCCGACAGCGGCCCCCACTGGGTGGGCACGCTGGAGGCGTCGAGGTTGTCCCGGGCCGTCCCGGAGCGGTCCGCGTACGACCACACCGGGAAGAGCAGGGCGCCCAGGGTGGCCACGATGCCCGCGATGATCAGAACCGTCCCGTTGACGCGCCGCACCACATCCGCCTCCCGTACCGGTATGCCCGTGGCATCCCGACCGCCGGCGGTCGGGATGCCGCCGGCGGTTCGCTGCCGGAGAGGGGTACGTACAGCGGGACCCGCGCGTTCAGCACGGATCCGGTACGGGAGCGGCGGAGCCGGGACGTGTCCGCGGGGCGCTCCCGCAGGCACTCCCGGCATCCGGGGGCACCCCCGGATCCGGCCCGGAGGACACCGGGGGAGAAGCTGCCGGACCGGGTCCGGGCCCGGCGGGATCCGCGGGCGGCGGTCTACCGGGCCCGCAGCGCCGGATGGTCCGCGACGACCGTCGCCGAGCCCGCGGGGATCTCCGTGAAACCGGCGTCCCGCACCACCGGCAGCCCGGCCGCCGCCAGGGCCGCGAACCGTTCCCGCGGTGCCGTGCGGACGGCGAGCGCGAAGCCGTTCGCCGCCCAGGCCCGGCGCTCCGCACCGCCCAGCTCCCACCAGGCGAGCTGGGCGCCGTGCCCGGCCTGGGCCATCGCCTTGCCCGCGGACATCGCCACATCCGGATTGAGCCAGAGCACCGGGCCGTCCGGGCCGGGGTCCGCCGGGGGCGCCGGATCGTCCAGTTCGGTCCCCGACACCTGGAGCTTCACCAGCTCCTTCGGCCAGCCGTCCAGCGGCACCGGCGGAAAGACCCGGACCTCGGCCGCCGCGCCGGTGACCGTGATGCCGGGCAGCTCCCCGGCCCGCCGCCACTCGGCGCCGCGCGCCCGCCGCACCACCTTGCGGATCCGGGCGTCCTGCCAGTCCCGCATCGCCGTCGCCCAGGGACCGTCGCCGTGGGAGCGCTCGTCGGCGAGGATCGTGAGGACCGCCCTGGCGGCGGTCTCCAGCGCGTCCGTACGGGCCGGGGGAGCCGCCTTCTCGATCCGTGCCACCAGCGGCAGGACGAACTGCGGGGCCTCGTCGCGCTCGGCGTTCTCGTGACGGAAGGGGCTGTCGGGGCTGAGGGGTTCGCTGCTCACCCCGTCCAGTCTGCCAGCCCGGCTCTCCGGCCCGTGACCGGCCGCCGGTGCGGCACGGGCGGGCCGGTGAGCGGCTGCGGGCTGACTCCTGAGAGGCGCCGGCGGCCCGGCCACGAGTCCACCGCGACTCCGCCGCGAGCCCACCGGGAGTCCTCCGGAAGCCTTTGCCGGACAGATGGTTCGGACACCTGTCCGATAATCTTGGCGGATTACGCCCATCCGGGTGAGGATGCGGCGTATGAAGAGCGACCTTTTCTCCTCCGACAGCCTGGCCCAGCCCGCGACCGCCCCGGGCCTGACCCTGCAGAACGCCAAGTCGGTCAAGTACGCCGTCAACGGTGAGATGCACGCCCGGCAGGGCTCGATGATCGCCTACCGGGGCAACCTCCAGTTCGAGCGGAAGGGCCAGGGCCTCGGCGGCATGCTCAAGCGCGCCGTGACCGGTGAAGGCCTGGCGCTGATGGCGGTCAAGGGGCAGGGCGAGGCCTGGTTCGCCCACGAGGCGCAGAACTGTTTCATCGTCGAGATCGAGCAGGGCGACGCGCTCACCGTCAACGGCCGCAACGTCCTCTGTTTCGATGCCACCCTCAGCTACGAGATCAAGACGGTGAAGGGCGCCGGCATGACCGGCGGCGGCCTCTTCAACAGCGTCTTCACCGGCTACGGAAAGCTCGCGGTGATCTGCGAGGGCACCCCGATCGTCATCCCGGTCTCCCCGCAGCAGCCCGTCTTCGTCGACACGGACGCGATCGTCGGCTGGAGCGCGAGCCTCCACACCTCCCTGCACCGCTCCCAGTCCGTCGGCTCGATGATCCGCGGCGGTTCCGGCGAGGCCGTCCAGCTGAAGCTGGAGGGCGAGGGCTTCGTCATCGTCCGCCCCAGCGAGCTGGTGCCGCAGAAGACCGGCAGCTGAACCCGCCGCCGCACCGGAAGCCGGGCCCGGAAGCCGGGTCCGGACCCGGATCCGTCCCGCGCTGCCGTCCGTGGCGTGCCCCGGCCCCCGCGGCCGGGCCGCCCGCGGCCGTACTCTGGAGCCATGGATCCCTCGCTCGCCTCTGACGCCTCTGACGTCTCCGACGCCGCACAGGCCATGGACGGCTCGTCGTACTGCGCGGACGCCGGAGCCGGAACCCGTGCCGGGCAGGCCGGACCGGAGCCGGGCGGTCCGCCGTACGCGGAGTGCGTGCTGTGCCGTGAGCCCACCGAGTATCCGGAGTCCACGAAGGGCATCACGCTCTGTCCCGTCTGTGCCTGGCAGGAGGCCCAGCGCACGGCCTGCTCCGGCTGACCGGCCCGCCGCCGCACGGGGCCTCCCGGCGCCGGGAGTTCAGCGCCCGGCGCGCATCAGGTCCGACACCTTCACCATGCGATAGCCCCGCCGCCGCAGCTCGGGCACGATCGTCCTGATCGCCGCCTCCGTCGTCGGTGCCGCGCTGCGGGTGCAGTGCAGTACCACCACCGAACCGGGGCGCACCCCTTCCAGTACCTGCTCGGCGACTGCGTCCGCGTCGGTCGCGAAGGCGTCCCCGCCGACGACGTCCCACTGCACGGCCGTCACCCCCGCCGGGCCCAGGGCCCGCAGCGCCGCCGCGTCGTAGCAGCCGCCGGGGAAGCGGAAGTACGGCACCACCTGTCGCGCGCCCGCCGCCCGGATGGCGGCGAAGGCCCGGTCCACATCGGCCCGCATCCGGCTCCCGGCCACGGCGGGCAGCCCGTAGCAGGGCTCCTTGAAGGCATGGTGGCTGTAGGAGTGGTTGGCCACTTCGAAGAGGGGGTCGTTGCCGATCGCCTTCGCCTGGTCCGGGTACTCCTCCGCCCAGCGTCCCGTCATAAAGACCGTGGCCGGGACGGAGAGCGAGCGCAGGGTGTCGATGAGCGCGGGGTTGTCGAACCGCTCCCCGGCCGCGGCCCGCGGCCCCTGGTCGGCCGTCATATCCGCGTCGAAGGTGAGGGCGACCGTCTTCGCCGCCCGCTCGGGGGGCGCGGCCGACCGGAAGAAGACCGGTGCGGCCCCGCCGGGTCCGGCGGCGAGGGTGGGTGCCGCGGCGCCGGGCGGGGGAACCGCCTTCGTACGCTGCGGGGCGGCCCCGGTCGCGGGACCCCGCTCCCCGGCGCAGCCCACGAGAACCGCACCGGCCACCGCCAGGGCCGTCAGCCAATGCACTCTGATCATCACAAAAGTGAACGTAAGTGATGATCAGTCCGGAGGGTGGACGTCTTGCCGTTGTGTCGGCATCCCGGTCAGGCTGTCCACCCGAGCGGGTGCGCGAGCCGTACGCCCGCACCCCGGTGACACCCCTTCAGGGAGGTACCCCATGCCCCCGGCACCCGTGCCGTCCGGTCGTCCGGGCCCGCCGGACTCGGAAGCGGACCCGGAAGCGGAAGCGGACCCGCGGGCGGGTGCCGCGGCGTACGAGCTCGACCAGGGCGGCGAGGCGGCCTGTCTGCTGCACCTGATCTGCCCCGGCTGCGACCTCCCCGCCGACGGCACCGGCCCCGGGTGCTGTGCCCGCTGCGGTACAGCGCTGCCGTCCTGATACCCGGCCGGGCGCGGGCCCGCGGCGGCCCGCGCTGAGTACGACGCGCTCCTGAACCGTATGGAGGGGCGGACGCTCCCCCGCCCGCGCCCGGCGGGCGCCGGGGGACCCACACCGGTGCCCCTCGGCAGCGGAGTCCGCACCCCCCCGTCAGGAGGCCACGAGTTGAACCACAGGCGCATACCGAAGAGGAAGGCCGTGATCGCGGCGGCCGGAGCGGCCGGCATCGTGGCGGCGGCCGTGGTGCTGCCGCAGGCGTACGCCTCCCACGACGGGACGGCCGCCGAGCCGCGGCCCCGCACGCTGAGCGCGGAGTCCGCCGCCGTACTGGCGCGGCAGCTCGGCGACCGCCTCGGCGCCTCCTACGCGGGGGGCTACTACGACGCCGGGAAACAGCGGCTGGTGGTGAACGTCGCCGGAGGCGGCCCCGCGGCCCGTGACCGGGTCCGGGCGGCCGGAGCCGTACCGAGGACCGTACGGAACACCACCAGGACCCTGCTGGCCGCCCAGACCGCCCTCGGACGGCGGGCCCCGGTCCCCGGCAGTGCCTGGGCCGTCGACCCCCGCACCAACCGGGTGCTGGTCACCGCGGACCGCACGGTCACCGGGGCGGACTGGGACCGGCTGACGGCGGCGGTCGGAGCACTCGGGTCCGGGGTGGCCCGGATCGGCAGGTCCGCGGGCGAGTTCCGGCCGTATCTGGCCGGCGGCGACGCGATCTTCGCGGGCGGCGCCCGCTGCTCCGCCGGGTTCAATGTGACCACCGGCGACGGCAGGCCGGGCTTTCTGACGGCCGGTCACTGCGCGGTCGCCGCGGACCGCTGGTCCGACCGCCCGGGCGGGCCGCCCGTCGGCACCGTGGCCCGGGCGGTGTTCCCCGGGGACGGCGATCTCGCCCTGGTGACCTACGACGATCCGGCGGCCGCCGCGCCCGGTGTCGTGGACACCGGCGGCGGCCGGAACCTCACGGTCACCGGCGCGGCCGACGCCGCCGTGGGCTAGGAGGTCTTCAGAACCGGCAGCACCACGGGGCTCCGGGCCGGCCGGGTCACCGGTCTGGGCGCCACCGTCAACTACCCGGAGGGCACGGTCTCGGGGCTGGTGCAGACGGACGTCTGCGCCGAGCCGGGGGACAGCGGCGGCCCGCTCTTCACCCGGGACGGCGCCGCGATCGGACTCACCTCCGGCGGCAGCGGCGACTGCGCCTCCGGCGGGGTGACCTTCTTCCAGCCCGTGACATCCGCACTGGCCGCGACCGGCGCCGAACTGGTCACCGGAGGGGCGCCGGACCCCGGGGCGGACCCGGGCGGCCCGGACGGCGGAGCGCAGCCCGGGGGAGCGGAGTCCGGCGGTCCGGACGACGGCGCCGGGGGTACGGGGGACGGCGAGGGCGGTGGGACGCCGCGGGCGCCGTGGGACGGCGGCGCGGAGGGGGCCGTACGGCCGTACGGGGACGGCTGACGCCGGGCTCCGTGGGCGCCCTGCCGGGACGGCCGCCGGCGAACCGGCCCGTACGGGTACGGGCCGTGCCGGGGCACCTGTGCGGAGACTGCCGGCGTCCGGCCGGAGGGCGTCCCTTCCCTCCGGCCGGACGGACCGTGAACCGGCCGCGGACGCGGTACCGCCTGGCAGGCGGCACCGGTGTGGCTCTCGCCGTCCCGGTTCCCCTCTCCGTTGGCCTCGTTGTGCTTGGTGTCGTAC
>NZ_JBSFNQ010000058.1:0-50297 GCF_053981115.1 Streptomyces sp. NPDC003691
CGGCGCGGTCTTCTACCTCGGCGCGGCCGGGTCGGTGGCGTACCTCTTCCGCGACTCGTACGAGGCCAAGCTCGCCCGCGGCGACCAGCCGAGCGGGAGCCCAGCAGGGCTGTCCGGGCGGGTCCCCGGCCCGACGAGACCGCCCGGCCGGGGCTCAGCCCGCCGTCGCGACGAGGCGCCGCAGCGAGGTGTGGGCGGGCGGCCCCCAGGTGGGCTTGCCGCCGGGGCGGCCGTGCACCCCGGCGTCCCCGATGAGGATGCCGCCGATGGCACGCAGTACGGCCCATCCCCGGGCGCGGCGCAGGGTCGCGGCGTCCGGGGACGGCCGGTACGCCGTATGGAAGCGGTCGGCAGTGCCCTCCGGCAGCAGGATCCAGACCGCGGCCAGATCGCAGGCGGGGTCGCCCGCGCAGAGGTCCCCGAAGTCGATCACGCCGCAGAGCGTGCCGTCGGCGGTGACGACGTTCGCCGGGTGGAGGTCGCCGTGGAGCCAGACGGGCGGGCCCGTCCACGCCGGTGCGGCCAGGGCGTCCTCCCAGACGGCGCGGACCGCGTCCGGGTCGGTGACCAGCCCCGGCTCCACGGCCGCGGCGAGGTGCTTCTCGAAGGACCCGGCATGCCCGGCCAGCGGACCGCCGCGCTCGCGGCCCTCGGGGGCCCCGGCGGGAGCGGGCCGGTGAAGCGCCGTCAGAAAGGCGGCCAGGGCATCGGCCGCCGCCGCGCCCCGGGTGACGGGGGCGCGGTCGGCCGGTTCGCCCGGCACCCAGGTGGTCACGGTCCAGGGCCGTGGAAAGAGCGCGGACGGCTCCCCGAGGCGCAGCGGGACGGGTGTCGGCAGCGGCAGGCCCGCGGCGAGACCGGGCAGCCAGGTGTGTTCCTTGCGCAGGAGTGCGTCGGCGGAGTCCGTCGCCCAGGGGAGCCGTACGGCCAGATCCGCGCCGAGCCGCCACAACTGGTTGTCCCAGCCGCGCGCCCCGAACTCCACGGGACGGTCCGCCAGATCGGGGTGCTGCTCCCGCAGCAGATCCCGGACCAGCTCCGCCGTGACGTCGATATCGGTGTGGTTCATGCGGATCAACCGTAGCCGGACGGCGGAATCCGCCCGGCCCGCGTGCCGCACGGCGGCCCCGGGGGCGCGTTCCGGGACGCTCCGGCTTCCGCTCGGGGGCGCCGCACCGGGCCGCGCACCCCTGACTGCGGTCCCGCTCGGGGCCGTCCGGCCCGGCGGCGGGGGAGTCCCGTCCAGGCTTCCGCCCTGGCCGAACCGCCTCCCGGGCTTCCGTACGGGCGAGGCTACGGGCGGCCCGCCGTGCCCGCCGTGCCCGCCGTGCCCGCCGTGCCCGCCGTGCCCGCCGTGCCCGTAGTGCACGGAGCGCGTGGGCCGGGCGGAACGCCCCGGACGCCCCCGGCCCCCGGAGGTCCCCCCGCCCGCGGCCGCCGCCGCATGGGCCCCGCGTGTGCAACGCACACACCGCATTTGTGAACGGCGCATGAACGAGACATGACATAAGTGACTGTCCGGCCGCGCCGCCCGGATGGAAATCTCTGTCACGCCACGGAGCGCCCGGCTGACGGCCGGCCCCCGCGGCCGGACCCCCGGGCGGCAGCCCGCACCGCACCGACGACCCGTGAAGGAGGCCAGGTGAATCCGGAGTACGGCGCTTACTGCCAGACGGACGGTGACTTCTACGACGCACCGCACCGCGCCGACGGCAGCGCGACCCCGGACGCCTCCTTCTTCGAGCCCGCCCGCGGCGCCGCCCCCGAGGGCTGGGAGACGCACCGCAGCGGCGACTGGCTGAACTTCCACCCCGCCGGTGCCGAACTCCCCGCCCAGGGCTGGAAGATCCATGTGTCGGCGGCCGCGGACAACGCCGCCTCGGTACTCCGCCGGGTCCACGAGCACTGCCTGGCCCACCGGGTCCCGCACAAGTTCGTCCCCTCCCCGCGCCTGCTCCACCTCCGCAACGCCAAGTACGCCGACCGTGCGGGCAGCGGCAAGTTCATCACCGTCTACCCTTCGTCGGACGCCGGCTTCGAGCGGCTCTGCGAGTCGCTGACCGCCATGCTCGAAGGGGAGCACGGACCGTATGTCCTGAGCGATCTCCGGCTCGGCGAAGGACCGGTCCACGTACGGTACGGAGCCTTCGCCGCCCGCTACTGCCTCGGCGCCGACGGCCGTCCCGTACCCGCCGTCGAGAACCCCGGGGGCACCCTCGTCCCCGACCCGCGCGGCCCCTCCCTGCGGATACCCGACTGGGTCACCCCGCCCGGCTTCCTCCGCCCGCATCTGGAGGCCCGCGCCGCGCTCGGCACCGCCGGGACCCCGTACCAGGTCGAGGCGGCCCTGCACTTCTCCAACGGCGGCGGGGTCTACCGTGCCCGCGACAGCCGCACCGGGGAGACCGTCGTCCTCAAGGAGGCCCGGCCCCACGCCGGACTCGCCGCCGACGGCGCCGACGCCGTCGCCCGGCTGGAGCGCGAGCGCACCGCCCTGGAACAGCTCGCCGGACTCGGCTGCGTCCCCGCCGTCCTTGCGGCCTTCGAACTGGGCGGCCACCACTTCCTGGCCCTGGAGCACATCGAGGGCACCACCCTCAACACCCTCCTCGCCCGCCGCTATCCCCTCTCCGCGCCGGACCCGGATCCCGCGGCCCTCGCCGAACACGCCGCCTGGGTGGAGCGCGTCCACGGCATGGTCGAGGAGGCGGTCGCCCGGGTCCACGAGCGCGGCCTGGTCTTCAGCGATCTGCACATGAACAACATCATGCTGAGCGACGACGAGTCCCGTGTTGTCCTCCTCGACTTCGAGGCCGCGTTCCCGGCCGCCGACGAGAACCGCCGGCAGACCGTCGCCAACCCGGCCTTCGTCGCCCCCGCCGACCGCACCGGCACCGGCATCGACCGCTACGCCCTGGCCTGTCTGCGGATCGCCCTCCTGGCGCCGCTGACCACGCTCTTCTTCATCGACCGGGGCCGCGCCCCCCGGATGGCCCGCGACACGGCCCGGCTGTTCGGCACCGACGAGGCCGCCCTCGTCCCCGCCGTCCGCGAAATCGTCCGCGGTATCCCCGGGGAACACGCGCCCGAACCCGCCGCCCCCGAACCCGCCGACTGGCCCCTGAGCCGGGACTCCATGGCCCGGGCGATCGCCGCCTCCTTCACCCCCGAACGCGAGGACCGCTGCTTCCCCGGCGACATCACCCAGTTCGCCACGCCCGTCGGGGGCCAGTGCTTCGGCACCGGCGCCGCCGGAGTCCTCCACGCCCTCCACGAGACCGGCGCACCGCCCTGTCCGGAGGCCGTGGAATGGCTGCTGACCCGGACCAAGAGCGTCGCGCCCGGCACCCCGCCCGGCTTCCACGACGGCCTCGCCGGCATCGCCTGGACCCTGAACCGGCTGGGCCACCACGACCGCGCCGCCGAACTCGCCCACCTCGTCGCCGAACAGCCCCTCGACCGCCTCGGCCCCGATCTCCACAGCGGCCAGGCCGGTCTTGCCCTCGCCTTCGGCGACCTGGCCCGCGACGCGTCCGGCGCGGACGCCACCGCGTTCGCCGCGGCGGCCGACCGCTGCGCCGGGTACGCCGCCCGGTCCCTGACCGAGGGCCGCCCCTCGCCCCGCAGCGGGCTGCTGCACGGCGCCACCGGCCTCGCGCTCCTCTTCGTACGGCGCTACGAGTCCACCGGCGATCCGGCCTTCCTCGAACTCGCCCGGACCGCGCTCGCCCGCGACCTCGACCGCTGCAAGCCCGGAAAATCGGGGGAGCTGATGGTCGTCGAGGGCAAACGGCTGATGCCCTACCTCGGCGCGGGCAGCGCCGGTATCGCCCTCGTCCTCGACGAGTACCTGGCCCATCGCCCCGACGAACGCTTCGAGGCCGCCCGGGAGAGCATCGCACCCGCCCTCCGCGCCGCGTTCTACGTACAGCCCGGGCTCTACCGCGGTGTCGCCGGGCTCGTTCTGCACCTCGCCCGCACCCCCGTGGGCGACCCGTCGGAACGGCGCCGCGCCATCGAGCGCCACGCCCGGCTCCTCGGCCTCCAGGCCACCCCCTACCGAGGCGAACTCGCCTTCCCCGGCGAGCAGATGATGCGCCGGTCCATGGACCTCGCCACCGGTACCGCCGGTGTCCTGCTCGCCCTCGGCACCGCGTACGGGGACACCCCCGCCGCCCTGCCGTTCCTCCCGCCGCGCCCGCGGCCCACAGACCGGCCCCAGCCAGGGGCCGCGCACCACCAACCGTCCCCACGATAAAGGAGTTTGTCATGGCGCTTCTCGACCTCCAGGCCCTTGAGATCACCGAGGACGAGGCCTTCGGCGACGTCGAGACGGGCAGCAACCTCAGCCTGACGTCCTGCGGCCACAACAGCCACCTGAGCCTGCTGGCCTGCTGACGCCCCTTCGGCGTACGGACCGGTTCCGGGGCTCCGGCCCCGGGACCGGTCCCGTCCGTTCGTCCGGCCGCGCCTCCTCCGGCCGGACCCCGCACACCGGAAGGACCGTCCGCATGACGAACCGCCGGGCCGCCGCCCACCGCGGCCGCGGGCCGCGCCGGAACCCGGCCGGGCCGGGCCCGTACCGGATCCGGCCGCGGTCATGACGGACGCGCACACCACCGCACCACCCGCCACCGTCCCGGCGGCGCCCGCCGCCTCGCCGTCCGCGCCGCCGCGGCCCGGCCGGGCCGGGCTGGCCGTCCTCGTCCTCTGCACCACCGCGGGCGCCCTCGCCGCCGTCGCCCTGCCCGCCGCCCTGGGCCGGACCCTGGACCTGGCGGTGACCGGAGACGGGGTCCCCTGGGCCGGACTGGCGCTCTGCGCCGCACTGACCGCCGCCGACGCGGGGCTCGACGCACTCGTCGCCCTCCTCGGCGGCACCAGCACCGCCGCCCGTACCGCCCGGCTGCGCACGGCGGCCCTCGGCCGCCTGCTGCGCGCGGCCCCCCGCGAGGCCGGCGCGCTGCCGCCCGGGGACCTCACCACCCGGGTCACCGCCAACGCCGCCGACGCGGCCTCCGTCCCCGTCACGGCCGCGGCCGCGGTGCCCGGGGCGCTGCTGCCGCTCGGCTCCGCCGCCGCGCTGCTCGTCATCGACCCGTGGACCGGCCTGGCCCTGCTCGCCGGACTGCCCGCCGCGGTCCTGCTGCTCCGTGTCCTCCTGCGGCGCAGTGCCGACGCCGCCGCCGACTACCAGCGCGAACAGGCCCTCGTCGCCGACCGGCTGACGGAGGCTCTCGACGGTATCGCCACCGTCCGCGCGGCCGGTACGGCGGCCCGCGAGCACGCCAGGATCACCGAACCCCTCGGCCGGCTCGCCGTCCACGGCCGCCGCACCTGGCGCATCCAGGGCACCGCCACCGGCCAGGCGGCCGTACTGATGCCGCTGCTCACCGTGGCGGTCCTCGCCGTCGCGGGCACCCGGCTCGCCGCGGGCGCCATCACCGTCGGCGAACTGCTGGCCGTCTCCCGGTACGCGGTCCTCGCCCTGGGCCTGGGCGCCCTCACCGGCACCCTGGGCGCCCTCGCCCGGGGCCGGGCCGCCGGGGCCCGGCTCGCCCCCCTCTTCGCCCTGCCGCCCGTACCGCACCGCTCGCTCACCCTGCCGCCCGGCGGGCCCGGCACCCTCGAACTCCGCGGTGTCGGCGTCGAGCGGGAGGGCCGGACCCTGCTGGCGGACATCACCCTCACCGTGCCCGGCGGCACCTCGACGGCCGTCGTCGGCCGCTCGGGCGCGGGGAAGTCCCTCCTCGCCGCCGTCGCGGGGCGGCTCGCCGACCCCGACACGGGGACCGTCGCCGTCGACGGGGTTCCGCTGGACGGCGCCGACCCCGAACGGCTGCGGCACGACGTCGCGTACGCCTTCGCCCGGCCCGCCCTGCTGGGCACCACCGTCGAGGACGCCGTCGCCCTCGGCCCCGGACGGCCGGGGCCGGACGCCGTCGGGAGGGCCCTGCGCGACGCCAGCGCCGACGGCTTCACCGCCCTGCTGCCCGCCGGGGCACGCACCCCACTGGCCGAAGCGCCCCTGTCCGGCGGCGAGTACCAGCGACTCGGCCTGGCCCGGGCCTTCGTCCGCGATGCCCGGCTGCTCGTCCTCGACGACGCCACCTCCAGCCTCGACACCGTCACCGAGGCCCGGATCCAGCAGGCCCTGGCCGCCCGCGCGGGCCGCTGCACCCGCCTGGTGGTCGCCCACCGCGCCGCCACGGCCGCCGCCGCGGACCAGGTCGCCTGGCTGGACGGCGGCAGACTGCGCGCCACCGGCACCCATACGGAGCTGTGGCAGGACCCCGAGTACCGGGCGGTCTTCACCGCCCCCGAACCGCCGCCGCCCCGCTCTTCCGGGGAGCCGTCATGAGCCCCGCCCCGCGGCCCGGAACACCCGGCCCCGTACCGGCGCCCGAGGCGCCCCGCGCCGAGCCGCCCCGGGAGCGCGCCGCCGTGCGCCGGGTCGCCGCCGAGGGGCTGCCCTTCCTGCGGGCCCGCACCCGGGTGCTCCGCGGGCTCCTCGGCTGGTCCCTGCTGGAGTTCGCGCAGACCTTCGCGGGCGGATACGCCGTGGCCCGCGCCCTCGACGACGGGTTCCTCGCCGGGGAGCGCGGCACCGGAGCGCTCTGGCTGGCCTTGGCCGCCGTCGCCGTCGTCCCCGCCTTCCTCGCCCAGCGCGGTGTCTTCGCGGGCCTGGCCGACCTCGTCGAACCCCTGCGGGACGGGCTCGTACGGCGCGCCACCGCGGTGGCCCTGACCGGCGAGCCGGGCTATCCGGCCGCGGGCACCGGAGCCGTCTCCCGGGTCACCCACCAGAGCGAGATCGCCCGCGACGGCTGGGCCGGACTGGTCCTGGCCCTCCGCGGCTTCGTCTTCACCTCCGCCGGGGCGCTCGCCGGGCTGGCCGCGCTCTCCCCGCTGCTGCTCGTCGTCGTCCTGCCGCCCCTGCTGCTGGGCATCGGGCTGTTCCTCGCCACCCTGGTCCCGATGGGCGCCCGGCAGCGCGACTACCTGGACGCCGACGAGACCTTCGCCGCGCACGCCGGACGGGCCACCGCCGCGCTGCGCGACATCGCGGCCACCGGCGCCGCCGGGCCGCTGACCGAACGCACCCGGGAGCTGGCCGAGGCGCAGACCACGGCCGCCCGCTCCCTCGCACGCTGGTCGGCGCTGCGAATCGTCGCACTGGCGATCGGCGAACGGCTGCCCCCGGTCCTGCTTCTGGCGGCCGCCCCGTGGCTGCTGGACCACGGGCTGACCACCGGCGGACTCATCGGCGCCTTCACCTATCTGACGACCTCCCTCGCCCCCGCCCTCAACTCCCTGCTGGCCGCCCTCGGCACGGCGGGCGGACGGCTCCTCGTCGTCCTCGACCGGTTCACCACCCGGGCCGTACTGCCCCCGGACCCGGCCGGGGACCACGGCGACAGGCGCCCCGCGCCCAGCGCCGTCCGCGCCGAACTGCGCCGGGTGTCCTTCGCGTACGGACCCGGTGCCCGTCCCGTCCTGGACCGGCTGGACCTCCGGCTGCACCCGGGCGACCATCTCGCGGTCGTCGGCCCCAGCGGCAGCGGCAAGTCCACCCTCGCCGCCGTACTCGCCGGAGTGGTACCGCCCACCGCGGGCGAGGTGCGCTGGCTGGGCCGGCCCGCCGGCGGACAGGAACCCACCGCCGTCCGCACCCTGCTGCCCCAGCAGCCGTACGTCTTCACCGGCACGCTCCGGGAGAACCTCCGCTATCTGCGGCCCGGCGCGCCCGACGGCGACCTGGCGGCCGCCGTCGCCGCGATCGGCCTCGACGCCCTGGCGGAACGCCTCGGCGGCCTGGACGCGCCCCTCGACCCCCGGCGGCTCTCCCAGGGGGAACGGCAGCTCGTCGCGCTGGGCCGGGCCCATGTGGCGACCGCGCCCCTGCTCGTACTCGACGAGGCGACCAGCCATCTCGACCCGGCGGCCGAGGCCCGCGCGGAGACCGCGCTCGCGGCCCGGGCCGACACCCTCGTCGTGGTCGCGCACCGGCTCTCGTCGGCCCGGCGCGCCGGGCGCGTCCTGGTGATGGACGGGACGCGCACCGAGGAGGGGACACCGGACGAACTGCTCACCCGCTCCGCGCTCTTCCGCGAGCTGACCGGCCGCTGGGCACCGGAGCCCGCCGAGCGGCCGGGGACCGCCGACGACACCCGGACGGTCCGCTCCGGCTGAGGCCCTCCGGCCCGGCCGGGGATCCGGCAGGCCCTCCGGCCCGCCGGCCGTACCGTGCCCGCGCTGTGCCCGGCCGGGAGCCGGACCGGGACCTTCCGGGCCGCTGCCCGCACAGTTCCCGGCCGAAGGCCGGGGCGGAACTCCCGGCGGGTGTCCGGCCGCGGCGTCGGGCCCGCCCGCTCAGAGCCAGCCGAAGTCCCGCGACAGCCGTATCGCGTCCAGCCGGTTGCGACCGCCCGTCTTCCGTATCGCGGCGGCCAGATAGTTGCGCACGGTACCGCTCGCCAGGTGCAGCGCACTGGCGATCGACGTCACCGATTCCCCTTCCGCGGCCAGCTCCAGCACCCGTAACTCTCTCGGGGAGAGCGGCACCTCCGAGGCGTTGAGCAGACCGAAGGCGAGCGACTCGTCGATATGCCGCCCGCCCGCCGCCACCTTGCCGACCGCGTCGCCGAGGCTGTCCACGGGGCCGAGCTTGTCGACGTACCCCATGGCCCCGGCGTCCCCGGCCCGGCGCAGATCACCCGCCCGGTCGGCCCGTGCCAGGACCACCAGCCCCGGACCGCACTCCTCGGCTCCGCGTAAGGACTCCATGAAGGTGAGTACCTCCATGGAGTGCGGACACTCCAGATCGGTGACGATCACATCGGGTGGACACTCCCGTACGGCGGTCCGCACGCCGCCCTTGTCCGTGGCGTGTACATGGAGGCCCTCGTCCTTGCTCAGCAGACAGGCCAGCGACGCCCGCCACAGTGACACCGCGTGGACCAGCAGAACCGTCGTCATGTGATGCTCCTCCACTTGTGACTTCGCATCCACAGCGCGGATGTACGACGCGCTGTGCGCCACTGTTCACCAGTTCAGCACGGTTGAAACGCGCACCACTGACGAAATGACTAATACGGCCCGGTGGCGCGTGAGCGGTGGCCGGAAAATACAGCCGGAATGTGACCCGCCGGTAGCAAATGGGGAGCGGGGGGCTTGCGGGGCGCCCGGGATGCCGGTGTCGGAAGGGGCCAAGTCCCGCTGCTGGTAGGAGAGTTGTGCACCGCGTGTGAAGGGTGCGATACGGGAGCGGCGGCGCGGCGCTGCTGGTGCGGGAACGCCGTCCGCCGGGCCGTTCGCCGCCCGTCGTCCTCTCGGGTACGGGCGGCGAACGGCCCGGCGGCGGGGTGTGCGGACCCCGGCCGGGCGGCGTGAAATCAGAGCCAGCCGGGCGCGACGAACAGCAGCCAGGTCACCGGCGGCGCCACGACGGCCATGCTGAAGCCCCAGACCATCAGCCGCCGGAAGACCGTCTCCCGGTCACCCTCCGTCACGCTCGCGGTGACCAGGGCTCCGCTGGTGGAGACCGGGGAGGAGTCCACCACCGAGGAGGAGATGGCCAGCGCGATGACCAGGCCGACCGCGCCCACCTCACCGGCCAGCAGGAACGGCACCGCCAGCGGGATCAGCGCCCCGAGGATGCCGGTCGTGGAGGCGAAGGCGGAGACCACGGCCCCGATGGCGCAGATCAGCAGCGCGCCCAGCAGCGGTGTGCCGATACCCGCCACCTCGGTGCCCAGATAGGCGATGGTGCCGATCCGCTCCATCATCGCCACAAAGGTCACGATGCCGCAGACCAGCAGGACCGTGGACCAGGCGCAGCGGTCCACGGCCCCCTTCGCCGACGCCGGGGAGAGCAGCGACAGCACCACCGTGACGGTCAGGGCGAGCAGCCCGACATGGAGGTCGAAGACCAGCGCCCCGAGGACCAGGGAGAGCAGCCCGGCCAGGGTCAGTATCCGTACCCCGTCGAGCCGCAGCTCCGGTTCGACGGCGGGCGCGGCCGGCGCGGGAGCCAGGGCGACACCGCCCCGGCCTCCGGAACTCCCGGCCGCCAGGGCGGTGCTCGCCGGGGAGGGGTCCGCCGAGGGGGCGGAGCCCGTACCGCCGCCCCCGGCGGGCGGGGGTACGGCCGGCCCCTCGTCGCCCACCCGGCGGCCCAGCAGCGACCGTCCGCCGAACAGCGCGAAGACCACCAGGCAGAGCAGTACGTTGAAGACGAACGAGGCGGCGAAGAGCAGGGTCGGGTTGCCGGGGATCCCGTTGCGGGAGACGACCCCGTTGGTGATGCTGCCGAAGACGCTGATGGGCGAGAATCCGCCCGCGCTGGCGCCGTTGATGATGAACAGGCCCATCAGTACCGGATTGATCCGGTGGCGGACGGCGAATCCGGCGCCGATGGGCGCGACGATGGCGACCGCGGCGGGCACCACGGCGCCCACGGCCGTGAGGGTGGCCGTGACCAGGAACAGCACCCAGGGGATCAGGGCGATCCGGCCCCGGACGGCCCGGGCGCTGGCCTGGACCAGCCAGTCCACGGTGCCGTTGTTCCGGGCGATGGCGAACAGGAAGGTGACACCGACCAGTACGACGAAGAGATCGCCGGGGAAGCCCCCGAAGATATCGTCCGCCGACTGGCCGAAGAAGAGTGATCCGGTGACGAAGGCGGCCACGATGGCCAGGGCCCCCATATGCACCGAGGTGACGGTGGCGACGGTGAAAACGCATGCCAGGGCAATGATGGCTAGGACGTGATCGGACACGAGGCTTCCTCGCCTTCGGTCGATGGCCGCTGCGGGTGACGGCACCGCCGGGCGTGCGGAGGCGCCCGAGGGGGATGGCGGTGCCGGGGGAGGGGCGGGCTGCGATGCGTTGTCCCCACGCATCGGCTAATTCCGCCATTTGGAACCTGAGTTCCGCGATGGGGAGTATGCAAGGCCCCGCGTCCCGGCCGAGTCAAGAGGTCCGACAGAGATTCCCCGCGGGATGTGTCTTCGCCGCCCGCGCTCGCCGCCCCGTCGCGCCCCGCCGTCCGGTCCGCCCTCCCGGCCCGTTGCCGGCCGCCGCCGGGCCGGACCCCGGTCCGCCGCACGGTCCGTCCGTCCCGGCCGGTTTCCCCTCGCCGGTGCCCCGGGCCGGGCCCTCCCGTCGGGGTCCGCCGCTGCCCGCCCGGGCCCGCCGCCCGTCAGTGCTCCGGCGGCCGCCCCAGCGCCCGGCTCACCGACCGGGCCGCCTCCCGGACCGCCGCGCCCAGGGCCGCCCGGGACTCCTCCGTCATCCGGCTGCTCGGAACATTGACGCTGATGCTCGCCACCGGAGCCCCCGAGGCGTCGACCACCGCCGAGGCCACCGCCGACACATCCGTACGCCACTCCCCGCCGTTGGTCGCGTACCCCCGCTCGCGGATCTCCGCCAGCTCGGCGCGGAACGCGGCGCCATCGGTGATCGACGCCCGGGTGAACCGTTCCAGCCCCTCCGCGATCAGCCGCTCCACCGCCGTCTCCGGGCCCGCCGCCAGCAGGGCCTTGCCGTTCGCCGAAGCGTGCGCGGGCAGCACATGGCCGAGCGGCAGCACGATCCGTACCGGCTTGCTGGTCTCCAGCCGTTCGATCAGCACCACCTTGCCGCCCTCCGGGACCGCCAGATGGACGGTCTCGTCCGTCCGTCGGCGCAGCTCCTCCATCACCGGCACCGCGATGTCGCGCAGCCCCAGCTCACCCGTGGCATGCCGCCCCACGTGCAGCGCCTTGGTGGTGACGGTCCATCGGGTGGGGGTCCCCGGAGCCGGCCGGATCCACCCCGCCTCGTGCAGCGTGACCAGGGCCCGCTGAACGGAACTCTTCGGCAGGGAAAGCGCCCGCGCCAGCTCGGCGACCCCCGCGGGCTGCCGCTCCGCGACCTCTTCGAGGGTGCGCAGCGCATTGAGAACGTTCTGCATGCATTGACTCCAGGGTCGGGTCGTGCCATTCTCCCCGTGCCATCACACGGTACACCGTGCCGCTACACGGCACAAGCCCTTTGGAGGAGTCCCTCCCATGACCGTTCGCACCGGCCGCCACTTCCTTCAGATCCCCGGCCCCACCAACGTCCCGGACCAGGTGCTCCGCGCCATGTCCGCCGCCACGATGGACCACCGGGGCCCCGAGTTCGCCGCCCTGACCACCCGTCTGCTGGAGGTGGTCAAGCCGGTCTTCGGCACCACCGCCCCCGTGGTCATCTACCCCTCCTCCGGCACCGGCGCCTGGGAAGCCGCCCTGGTCAACACCCTCAGCCCGGGGGACCGGGTGCTCTGTTTCGAGACCGGCCACTTCTCCACCCTCTGGGAGGAGATGGCCCGTTCCCTCGGCCTGGAGACGGAGATCGTCCCCGGCGACTGGCGGCACGGCGCCGACCCGGAGGAACTGGCCCGGCGCCTCGCCGACGACACCGGCCGCACCATCAAGGCGGTCTGCGTCGTCCACAACGAGACCTCCACCGGAGTCACCAGCCGGATCGGCGAGATCCGCCGGGCCCTCGACGCCGCGGACCACCCCGCCCTGCTGCTCGTCGACACCATCTCCTCACTGGGATCCATCGACTACCGCCACGACGAATGGGGCGTCGACGTCACGGTCTCCTGTTCGCAGAAGGGCCTGATGCTGCCGCCGGGACTAGGCTTCAACGCCGTCAGCGCCAAGGCGCTCGCCGCCCGCGAGAAGGCCGGACTGCCGCGCTCGTACTGGGACTGGATCCCGATCCTGGAGGCCAACCGCCGCGGCATGTTCCCGTACACCCCGGCCACCAACCTGCTCTACGGGCTGGCCGAGGCCGTCGAGATGCTGACCTCCGAGGGACTGTCCGAGGTGTACGCCCGGCACGCCCGGCACGCCGAGGCGACCCGGGCCGCCGTCCGGGGCTGGGGCCTGGAGGTCCTCTGCGCCGACGAGCGGGAGCACTCCGGTTCGCTCACCGCCGTCCTGCTGCCCGACGGCCACGACGCCGACAAGGTCCGCAAGATCGTGCTGGAACGCTTCGACATGTCGCTCGGCGCCGGACTCGGCAAGCTCTCCGGCAAGGTCTTCCGGATCGGCCACCTCGGCCACTTCAACGACCTCACCCTCGCCGGCACCCTCGCCGGTGTGCAGATGGGCCTCACCCTCGCCGGAGTCCCCGCCGACCCGGCCGGGCTCCCGGCCGCCCTGGAGGTGCTGAGCACCCCGTGACGCCCCGCCGCCCCACCGCATCCCCCCGGGAGCCCCGCACATGACGTCCGTCCACGAGACCCCCGGAGCCGTGCCCCCGGCTCCGGCCGCCGACGCCGCCGACCGCGATCTCGAAAACCGCCTGCGCCGTGAACTGGACGGCGAGGTCGCCTTCGACGACTACACCCGCCATCTCTTCTCCCGCGACGCCAGCATGTACGCGATCACCCCGCGCGGCGTCGTCTTCCCCCGGCACCAGGACGACGTCCGGGCCACCGTCGCCGCGGCGGCCGAGTACGGGATCCCCGTACTGCCCCGCGGCGCGGGCACCAGCCTGGCCGGCCAGACCGTCGGCCCCGGTCTCGTCCTCGACTTCTCCCGCCATATGAACCGGATCCTCGAACTCGACCCCGGTTCCCGTACCGCCCTGGTGGAACCCGGCGTCGTCCAGGACCGGCTCAACCGCGAAGCCGCCCCCCACGGGCTGATGTTCGGGCCCGACACCTCCACCAGCAACCGCGCCACCCTCGGCGGCATGATCGGCAACAACTCCGCGGGCAGCGGATCGGTCCGCCACGGCATGACCATCGACCATGTCCGCGCCCTCGACGTCGTGCTCTCCGACGCCACCACGGCCCGCTTCGAACCGGTCGACGAGGCCGAACGCGCCCGCCGCGCCGGACGCGCCACCCTCGAAGGCCGGATCTACCGCGAACTCCCCGAGATCGTCCGGGCCGACGCCGACGCGATCGCCGAGGGCTTCCCCCGGTTCTGGCGGCGCGCCTGCGGCTACCGGCTGGACCGGCTCGCCCGCGACGACACCCCCTTCGACCTGGCGAAGTTCGTCGTCGGCTCGGAAGGCACCCTGGTCATCGCCACCCGGGCACTCGTCGAGCTGGTGCCCAAACCCCGGCACACCGTGTTCGCCGTCGGGCACTTCACCTCGGTCGCCGGAGCCATCGGCGCCACCGAATCCGCCCTCTCCCTCGACCCGTCCGCCGTCGAGCTGATGGACCGCACCATCCTCGACCTGTCCCGCCGGAAGATCGAATACGCCTCCCTCGGCAACCTCCTCGAAGGCGAGCCCGAGGCCCTCCTCTTCACCGCCTTCACCGGCGACGACGAGGCCGAACTCAAGGACCGGCTGGGCCGGCTGACCGCCCTGTGGAAGGCCGAGGGCCACGGCTACCACACCCTCCAGGCCGTCACCCCGGCCGAACAGTCCGCCCTGCTGAAGGTGCGCAAAGCCGGACTCGGGCTGCTGATGGCGGCCGGCGAGGGCACCCGCCGCCCGCTGGCCTTCGTCGAGGACACCGCCGTCGACCCGGTCCACCTCGCCGAGTACACCGCCCGGTTCAAGGAGATCCTCGACACCCACGGACTGACCGCCGGGTTCTACGGCCACTGCTCCGTCGGCTGCCTCCATATCCGGCCCTTCCTCGACCTCACCGACCCCGGCCAGATCACGACCATGCGGACCGTCGCCGAGGAGATCAAAGACCTGGTCCGCGAGTACGGCGGGGTCAACTCCAGCGAGCACGGCGACGGACTCGCCCGCAGCGAGTTCAACCGGGAGATCTTCGGCGACACGCTCTACGAGGCCATGCGCCGGGTCAAACGCGTCTTCGACCCCGACAACCGGATGAACCCCGGCAAGATCGTCGACGCCCCCGCGATGACCGACCATCTGCGCGACCCCGCCCTGCCGCCCGCCGCGGACTTCCGCACCCGCCTCGACTTCGAGGTGCTCGGCGGTATGCGCGGCGCCGCCGACCGCTGTATGAACATCGGCCTCTGCCGCAAGAGCGGCACCGGCACCATGTGCCCCTCCTACATGGCCACCCGCAACGAGGAGGACTCCACTCGCGGCCGGGCCGGCGCCCTGGTCAAGGCGCTCTCGGAGCCCGACCCGCGCAAGGCCCTCGGCGACGAACGCCTCCACGAGGTGCTCGACCTCTGTCTGATGTGCAAGGCGTGCAAGAGCGAATGCCCCCTCGGCGTCGATATGGCCACCCTCAAGGCCGAAGCCCTCTCCCACCACCACGATCTGCACGGCACCCCGCTGCGCTCCCGGATCTTCGGCTCCATCCGCTTCCTCAACCGGCTGGGCTCCGCCACCGCGCCCCTGTCGAACCTGCCCGGCCGGATCGGCCCTGTACGGAAGCTGATGGACCGCCTGCTCGGGATCGCCCCGGCCCGGCCGCTGCCCCGGTTCGCCCGACGCAACCTCGTCCGCTGGTTCCGCCGTCACCGCCGGACCGCCGCCGTCGCCCCCGGCAGCCAGGGCGTCCTCACCTATCTCGCCGACTCCTTCACCACCTACACCGAACCGGAGATCGGCCGCGCCGCCATCGAACTGCTGGAGCGCGCCGGCTGGGACGTCCGGCTGGAGAGCGGCGGCTGCTGCGGCCGCTCCAGCCTCTCCAAGGGCCTCGTCGAGGACGCCGCGAACAAGGCGTTCGCCCTGGTCCACCTGCTCGCCGAGTCCACCCCGCCGGGCTCACCCGTCGTCGGCTGCGAACCCTCCTGTCTGATGACCCTGCGCGACGAACACCGCGCCCTGCTCCCCGGCGACTCCGCCGTGGAGGACATCGCGGGCCGGGTCCAGCAGGTCGAGGAGCTGGTGACGGCCGCCATCGACGACGGGAGGCTGACCCTCGGCGCCGACACCTGGCCCGCCGGGCGGCGCCTCCTCTACCACGGCCACTGCCATCAGAAGGCCGAGGTCGGCACCGCCGCCGCCGTCGAGATGCTGCGCCGTATCCCCGGCGCCGAGGTGGTCGAGGTGGACGCCGGATGCTGCGGGATGGCGGGCTCCTTCGGCTTCGAGTCGGAGCACTACGACGTCTCCCTGACCGTCGGCGAGGACCGGCTCTTCCCGGCGGTACGGGCCGAGGGCGACGACACGGTCATCGTCGCCACCGGGGTCTCCTGCCGGCAGCAGATCTTCCACGGCACCGAGCGCACCGCCTGGCATCCCGTCCAGCTGATCCGGGCCGCCCTGGAGTCCGGCGGCGGGGACCCCGCTCACTCCCCGGGCGCCTCCGCGGCCACCGACCGGGCCCAGCGGTAGTCCGCCTTGCCGCTGGGGGAGCGCCGGATCGCCTCCGCGATCACCAGCCCGCGGGGGATCTTGTATCCGGCGAGCCGGGTCCGGCAGTGCTCCCGGATCGCGTCCAGCGTGGGCGGCGGGACCCCGTCGCGCACCTGGACGACGGCCGCCACCCGGTGCCCCCACCGGGCGTCGGGCACCCCGGCGACCAGCACGTCGTAGATGTCCGGATGGGCCTTCAGCGCCTGCTCGACCTCCTCCGGATACACCTTCTCGCCGCCGGTGTTGATGCACTGGGAGCCCCGGCCGAGGACGGTCACCACCCCGTCCCCGTCCACCGTCGCCATATCGCCGAGCAGCACCCACCGCTCGCCGCCGCGCCGGAAGAAGGTCTCCGCGGTCTTGGCCGGGTCGTTGTAGTAGCCCAGCGGCACATGGCCGCGCTGCGCGATCCGGCCCGGCTCGCCCACCGCCACCGGCTCGTACGTCACCGGATCCACCACCATCGTCCGCTCGTTGACCCGGAGCCGGAAACCCCGCTCCGGCCCCGAGTCCTCGGTGGCCGTCCCGTTGAAACCCGACTCCGACGAACCGAAGTTGTTCAGCAGCAGCACCCGCGGAGCCAGCGCCGCGAACTCCGCCCGTACCGTCTCCGACATGATCGCGCCGGACGAGGAGACGCTGAACAGCGACGACAGGTCCGTGCCCGCCAGCGGCCCGGACAGCGCGTCGATCAGCGGCCGGAGCATCGCGTCGCCGACCAGCGACACCGTACTGATCCGCTCCCGCTCCACCGTACGCAGCACCTCCTCGGCCGAGAACCGGCGGTGCAGCACCACCCGCTGCCCGAAGTTGAAGGCGATGAAAGCGGTGAGGGTGGAGGTGCCGTGCATCAGCGGGGGAGTGGGGAAGAAGCTCAGCCCGTCGCCGCCGGCCGCCACCCGCTCGGCCAGCTCCGCCGGCCGGCTCACCGGCACCCCCGTCGGCGCGCCGCCGCCGAGCCCCGAGAAGAACAGGTCCTCCTGCCGCCACATCACCCCCTTGGGCAGCCCGGTCGTGCCCCCGGTGTAGATGATGAACAGATCGTCCGCCGACCGCGCGGCGAACCCGCGCTCCGGCGACGCGGCGGCCGTCGCCGCCGCGAACCCCACCGCCCCCGGTACGGCGTCCGCCTCCCGGGCCGGCTCCCCGACCCGCAGCAGATGCCGCAGCTTCTCCGCCCGCGGCAGCGCGCCCGCCACCCGCGCCCCGAACTCGGCGTCGTAGACCAGGGCCGCGAGATCCGCGTCCCGGTAGAGATAGGCCAGCTCCTCCGCCACATACCGGTAGTTGACGTTCACCGGCACGATCCGGGCCTTCAGCGCCCCCAGCACGGTCTGGAGGTACTCCACCCCGTTGTAGAGGTGCAGTCCGATGTGCTCGCCGGGCCGGATGCCCGCCCCGGCCAGATGGTGCGCCACCCGGTTGGCGGCGGCGTCCAGTTCCGCGTACGTCAGCCTGCGCTCCGCCCCGGTCCCGGGGTGGTCCAGAAAGACCAGCGCCTCCCGCTCCGGCACCACGTCCACGACGGACTCGAACAGGTCGGCAAGGTTGTACTCCACCGCTCCTCCTGACCCCGGGCGAGGCCCGCCCGGCGCGGCGGACCGGTTCCGGGCGGCCCGCCCGGACGGGTACGCGCCCCGGCGCCCGGGACAGACGCCGGGACGCGTACCGGAAGGCCCCGGCGGTCCCGGCCCCGTCCGGCCGGACGCCCGGCGAGGCGCTCAGGCGGTCATTAGAGCGTCCGCCGCCGGAACTGGGAAGGGGCGGCACCGAATTATCTGACTAGCTGTCAGAAAACTATTGAACCGGCCGCCGCGCTGCTGCAACCTGTTCCCCGGTCCACGACGGGAGGCCCGCGGATGGCACTGCACGGCGACACACCGCAGCACGCGAACGGCACCGGAAACGGCCCCGGAGACAGCACCGGCTCCGGCGCCGGCCCCGGTCTCGGCACCGAGCATCTGACCGTGACCCGCGAGGGCGCCACCCTCGTCCTCACCCTCGACCGCCCCGCAGCGCGGAACGCCCTCTCCCTGCCCATGCTCGTCGGCCTGTACGACGCCTGGCTGGCCGCCGACGCCGACGACTCCGTCCGCTCGGTCGTCCTCACCGGCGCGGGCGGCGCCTTCTGCGCGGGCATGGACCTCAAGGCCCTCGCGGGCGGCGGCATAGCCGGACCCGAGTACCGGGACCGGCTGACAGCCGACCCCGACCTGCACTGGAAGGCGATGCTCCGCCACCACCGCCCCCGCAAACCGGTGATCGCCGCCGTCGAGGGGCCCTGTGTCGCGGGCGGCACCGAGATCCTCCAGGGCACCGATATCCGGATCGCCGGGGAGAGCGCCGTCTTCGGCCTCTTCGAGGTCCGCCGCGGCCTCTTCCCCATCGGCGGCTCGACGGTACGCCTCCCGCGCCAGATCCCCCGCACCCACGCCCTGGAGATGCTCCTCACCGGCCGCCCCTACAGCGCCGCCGAAGCCCGGGACATCGGGCTGATCGGCCGGGTCGTCCCCGACGGCACCGCCCTCGCCGCGGCCCTGGCCACCGCCGCCGCCGTCAACGCCTGCGGCCCGCTCGCCGTCGAGGCGGTCAAGGCGTCCGTCTACGAGACCGCGGAACTCCCCGAATCCGAGGCGCTCGCCGCCGAGCTGGCCCGCGGCACACCCGTCTTCGCCACCGAGGACGCCGCGGAGGGCGCCCGCGCCTTCGCCGAGAAGCGCGACCCCGTCTACCGCCGCCGCTGACCGCCCGACCTCCTGTGGAGCCCGTATGACCACCGTGCCCGGGACGTCCGGGGCGAGCCCCCCGACCGCGTCCTTCACCGTCGAGTTCCCCTTCACCCGCTCCCTCGGCCCCGTCCAGAGCGCCTTCCTCACCGGACTGCGCGAACGCGTCGTCCTCGGCGTGCGCACCAGCGGCTCCGGGATCCTCGTCCCGCCCGTCGAATACGACCCCGCCACCGCCGCGGAACTGCGTGAACTGGTCCAGGTCGGCACCACCGGCACCGTCACCAGCTGGGCCTGGAATCCGCACCCCCGCCCCCGCCAGCCCCTCACCACCCCCTTCGCCTGGGTCCTGGTCCGGCTCGACGGCGCCGACACCGCGCTCCTCCATGTCCTCGACGTCCCCGGCCCCGGAGCCGTCCGCACCGGTATGCGGGTCCGGATCCGCTGGGCCGCCGAACGCACCGGCGCCATCACCGACATCGCCTGCTTCGAACCCGCCCCCGGCGGCACCGCACCGGCCCGCCCCGCCGCCCGCCACCACGACGGGGCCTTCGACGCCCCCGTCACCGGCATCGTCACCCCCGCCCGCCTCGACTACACCCACACCCCCGGCCGCGCCCAGACCCGCTACCTCCGGGCCCTCGAAGAGCAGCGGATCACCGGCGAACGCTGCCCCTCCTGCCGCCAGGTCTACGTCCCGCCCCGCGGCGCCTGCCCCACCTGCGGCATCGCCACCGCCGAACAGGTCACCGTCGGCCCCCGCGGCACCGTCACCACCTTCTGCATCGTCAACATCAAGGCCCGCAACCTCGATATCGAGGTGCCGTACGTCTACGCCCATATCGCCCTCGACGGCGCCGGCCTCGCCCTCCACGGACGTATCGGCGGCATCCCCTACGACGAGGTGCGGATGGGCCTCCGGGTGGAACCCGTCTGGACCCCCGGCGCCCGCCACCCCGACCACTACCGGCCCGCCGGTGAGCCCGACGCCCCCTACGACACCTACCGGGAGCTGCTGTGACGCCACCACCCGGCACCGCCCCCGTCGCCGTCGTCGCCTTCGCCCAGACCGTCCACCGGCGCCGCGCCGACGACGTCTCCGAGGCCGAGATGCTGATGCCCGTCCTCCACGAGGTCCTGGCCGCCACCGGACTGCGCACCGGCGACATCGGATTCACCTGCTCCGGCTCCGCCGACTACCTCGCGGGCCGGCCCTTCTCCTTCACCCTCGCCCTCGACGCCGTCGGCGCCTGGCCCCCGATCTCCGAATCCCATGTCGAGACCGACGGCGCCTGGGCCTTCTACGAGGCCTGGGTGAAGCTCCTCACCGGCGAGACCGACACCGCCCTCGTCTACGCGTACGGCACCTCCTCCGCCGGTGAACCGAGAGACATCCTCAGCCGCCAGCTGGACCCCTACTACACCGCTCCCCTCTGGCCCGACTCCGTCGCCCTGGCCGCCCTCCAGGCCCGGGCCCTCATCGACGCCGGGCACACCAGCGGCCCGGAACTCGCCGCCGTCGCCGCCCGCAGCCGCGCGGACGCCGCGGCCAATCCGTACGCCCAGCTCCGCGGCACCGTCTCCCACGGCGACCCCGTCGTCCACCCCCTGCACACCGGGGACTGCCCGCCCGTCGGCGACGGCGCCGCCGCCCTGGTCCTGGCCACAGGCGACCGGGCCCGCGCCCTCTGCGCCCGGCCGGCCTGGATCACCGGTGCGGACCACCGCACCGAGGCCCATGCCCTCGGCGTCCGCGACCTCACCGACTCGCCCTCCACCCGGCTCGCCGCCGCACACGCCGGAGCCCATGACCGCGCCCTCGACCTCGCTGAACTCCACGCCCCCTTCACCTCCCAGGAAGTGGTGCTGCGCCGCGCCCTCGACCTCGACCCGAGAGTGAGGGTCAACCCGTCCGGCGGAGCCCTCGCCGCCAATCCCCTGATGGCCGCCGGACTCGTCCGGATCGGCGAGGCCGCCGCCGCGATCCACCGCGGCGAGGCCCGCCGGGCCCTGGCCCATGCCACCTCCGGCCCCTGCCTCCAGCAGAACCTGGTCACCGTCCTGGAAGGGGACGCCTGATGCCCGGGGCGGCGAAGGAACCCGTCGCCGTCGTCGGCGTCGGCCAGACCAGGCACACCGCGGCCCGCCGCGACGTCTCCCTCGCCGGACTGGTCCGCGAAGCCGCCGTCCGCGCCCTCGACGACGCCGGACTGACCTGGGCGGACATCGACGCCGTCGTCATCGGCAAGGCCCCCGACTTCTTCGAGGGCGTGATGATGCCCGAGCTGTACCTCGCCGACGCCCTCGGCGCCGTCGGCAAACCCCTGATGCGGGTGCACACCGCGGGCTCCGTCGGCGGCTCCACCGCCCTGGTCGCCGCCCAGCTCGTCGCCGCCCGGGTCCACCCGACCGTACTGACCGTCGCCTTCGAGAAGCAGTCCGAGTCCAACGCCATGTGGGGCCTCTCGCTGCCCGTACCGTTCCAGCAGCCGCTGCTCGCCGGGGCGGGCGGCTTCTTCGCCCCCCATGTCCGCGCCTATATCCGGCGCAGCGGCGCCCCGCCGACCACCGGAACCCTGGTCGCCTACAAGGACCGGCGCAACGCCCTGAAGAACCCGTACGCCCATCTCCGCGAACACGACATCACCCTGGAGAAGGTCCGTACATCCCCCATGCTGTGGGACCCCGTCCGCTACTCCGAGACCTGCCCCTCCTCCGACGGCGCCTGCGCCATGGTGCTCACCGGCCGCGCGGGCGCCGCCCGCGCCCCGCGCCCCCCGGCCTGGCTGCACGGCGGTGCCATGCGCAGCGAGCCGACGCTCTTCGCGGGCAAGGACTTCGTCTCGCCCCGGGCCGGGCGGGACTGCGCGGCCGACGTCTACCGGCAGGCCGGGATCACCGACCCCCGCCGTCAGATCGACACCGCCGAGCTGTACGTCCCCTTCTCCTGGTACGAGCCGATGTGGCTGGAGAACCTGGGCTTCGCCGCCGAGGGCGAGGGCTGGAAGCTCACCGAGTCCGGCGCCACCGCCCTCGACGGCGAGCTTCCGGTCAATCCGTCCGGCGGGGTCCTGTCCACCAACCCCATCGGGGCCTCCGGGATGATCCGTTTCGCCGAGGCGGCGCAGCAGGTACGCGGCGCCGCGGGCGAACACCAGGTCGACGGGGCCCGCCGGGCGCTGGGCCACGCCTACGGAGGCGGGTCCCAGTTCTTCGCGATGTGGCTGGTGGGCGCGGAACCCCCGGACCGCTGACGGCCCCGGCACCGGGCGGGGGAGGCGGGCCCGCGGTCCCCGCCCGGCGTCCGGAGGACGGCCCCGGCCACGTACCATGGCCGTATGTCCTTCCTCCGCCGCCGCAGCGCCGCCACCCCCGCGGGCCCGGACTTCGACGTCCTGGCCATGGACCCGGGGGACTGGCCCGGAAATCTCGGCGCCGGGCTGCTGCCCGCGCCGGACGGCACCTGCCAAGGCGTCTTCCTCCGCTACGACCTGTTCGGCGGCCGCGGCCCCGCCATGATCATCGGCAATCTGCCCGAGGGCTCCCCGGCACGGGACCTGGAGGAGGGCCAGATCCCCTTCGAGGCCGCCCAGCTGCTGCTGGCCCTGGAGAACGACGAGCACGTCGAGGTCGTCGGCTCGGAGGACGTCCCGGTGATGCAGGGCGACAATCTGCTGATCGTCCGGAGGCTGAAGCTCTCCGAGAGCCGGATCTCCTGTGTCCAGTTCGACCGCAGCGACAACGTCCTGGTGACCATCGCAAGCTGGGACCGGCCCATCACGGACGATCTGTACGCGCTGCTCAAGCCGCTGCCCGCGGAGCTGTTCCAGCAGGGCTGAGCCCACCCCCGCACCCCTCCGGCGCGCCGCGTGACCACGGTGGATCACGCGGCGCGCCGCCGTATCCGGACGGTGCGCCGTATCCGGACGGTGCCGCCGGGGTACGGGCGGTACGGCTCAGCCGGTCCGCGCCGCCGCCGCGGCCGCCGCGAACCGGGCGGCCGCCGTGCCGAGGCCGGTGGGCCCGCCGATCCGGGTGGCCGCGCGGACGTCCGGGCGGACGTCGTCCGGGCCGTAGCGGCGGGCGTGCCGGTGCCAGTTGAGGATGCCCGCCAGCCAGTCCTCCAGCTCCGTGACATAGGCGGCCAGCTCCGCGCGCTGCCGCTCGCCGAGCCCGTGGTCGTCGCAGAGCACCGGCAGCTCGTGCTCCTTGACGTGCAGGAACTGCCGCAGCCGCCCGTCCATCAGATCGTGCACGATGCCCACTGCCCGGGGATAGTCGCAGTCGAAGAAGGTCTGCACCACCAGCACCATGTTGTGCAGCTCGCCCTCGCCCTCGACCTCCTTCCGGTACGAGTAGAGGTCGTTGAGCAGACAGGCCCAGGTGACCGCCGCGTTCTCCAGGGCGGTCACGGATCCGCTCGTCAGCACCTCCGCAGGCAGCCCGGTGCGGTGCCTCAGCCGGCTGAGCAGCATGGTGAGGTCCGAGCCGAAGGTGAACCGGCGCATCTCCAGATAGTCCACCGGGTCCGGCACCCGGTGCCGGACCGTGTTGGCCAGCTCCCAGAGCCAGCTCTCCAGCATCACCGCGACGGACGTCCGCAGTTCGCCGCGGGCGCCCCGGTCCATGGGGCCCGCGGTCCGCACCCAGAGGTCCGCCAGGCCCCGCTCCATGGGGCTCACCGCGTATGCCGGGGCCGAAGCGGGTTCGTCGAGCGGCAGACAGGCGAGCAGCCTTTCGTTGGCCAGTGCCGCGCCCGGGAGATCGCCGGTGCGGCCGAAGACCAGGGGATAGTAGTCGTCCGCGTAGGTGCCCCAGGTCAGCCAGTCCGCGCTCAGCCGCAGCTCCTCCGGTGTCGCGTCGGGATCGAGGCCCGCCGAACAGAGCGCGAAGTCGTAGCCCCGGAGCATGTCCGCGTCCCAGATGTCCGCCAGCAGCCCCATCCGGTCCGCCCAGGCCACCGAACCCTCCAGGGCGTCCCGGTGGTGCGGGCTGAGCCGGAGCGGGAACGGCAGCGGCGTCTCCGGCACCAGCAGGGGGCCGTCCACCGGCCGCGGCAGCTGCGTCAGGGTCCGCAGCCGTGCGGCGGCCGGGCGCCCGAAGAGGTTCCGCACGTCGAGCGCGGAGGTCCCGAACGCCTGCGGCCGACCCCCGCCGTACGGGGTGTCGGCGGGCCGCACCGCCTCGTTCATATAGCGGCTGGAGCGCAGATGCCACTCGTGGCCGCCGGACTGCCAGTCCTGGAGCCCCTTGGTGTAGAGCGCTACCGCCGCGGCCTCCCCGGGGCCCAGGCCCCGCTCCGCGCAGAACGCCGGGACCTCGGTGAGCGCGGTGTCCTCGAACTGCTGGAGCCGGGAGGTCAGCAGGTCGTTGACCGCTTCCGCCGCCTCCTGCGTCGTACAGCCGAGGAAGGTCTCCAGCACCAGCACACCGTTGCTCAGTTCGCCTTCGTCCTCCACCTCTCGCTGGTACGAGAAGAGGTCGTTGCGGAGGTGCACCGAGTCGGCGAACGTCTCCGTGAGGACCCGCAGCGGCCGGCTCCCGGCCACGTCCCCGGGCAGCTCCGCCCCCGCCGCGAACTCGACGAGCTGCGCCGACCAGGGCGCTCCGCCCACCTTGCGGCGCATCTCGATGTACTCGACCGGGTTGGCGATCCGGCCCCGGTCGATATTGGCCAGCTCCCAGTCGGACTCGTTGAGCAGATTGCGGGTGGACCGGGCGAACCGGGCCCGCCAGTCCGGGCCCATGAACGGCACGGTCCGCCGCCAGAGATCGGCGAGACCCGCCTCGACGGGGTTGGTGGGCCGGGGCATGCCCTCGTCCGGGTCCACCGGCATGAAGGCGGCCAGCCGGTCGAGGTAGATCCGCCCGGCCGCCCGGTTCCTGGGCCGTTTGAAGACCTCCAGGAAGTGGTCGTCGAAGAAGAAGACCCAGACGTACCAGTCGGTGACCAGCGACAGCACGTCCGCGTCGCAGTCGGGGTGGGTCCAGGCGCAGAGTCCGGCGTAGTCGTGCGCCTCCAGATCGCGCTCCTCCCAGACTCCGGACCCCTCCAGCATGCCCATCTCCCGGGCCCAGGCCCGGGTATGGGCCCGCGCGGTTCCGATATGGGGGTTGAGCCGCGCCGGATACGGCACATAGAAGTCGGGCAGGACGAAGGGCTGTGCCATACGGGCCGGGCCTCCCGGATCGGGCGGAACGTTTCCGGCCACTCCTGCCCGTCCCCCGTACGGCCCAAGCTCCGTACCGGCCGGTCATACCGTAATCCCACCCGCAGGGCGGAGGGCTCGAACGCACGTCCGTACGAATCGCCGTCCGGTCTCGGCGGTCTCGGCGGCGCGGGGGCGGAATCCCGCTTCTGGTACGGGCGTTCGGGGTCCGTTACGATCACCCGCGTTGTCCGTGCACCATCACCCGGCCGGACCGCCGGGCAGCGGGGATCGGGGGGAATGCATGAATCGGGTCCGGGTGCCGCGCGACGTCGCGGAACTCTTTGCCGAAGCCGTCGGGGAACGCTCCTGGAACGGCCCCGTCCGGCATGCCGTCGGCGGCCGCGACGGCAACGGCTCCTGGGCCCAGGCGAGCGCCATCGGCGCCTGCGCCCTGCTGGTCGGCGGAGTCACGACCTGGGGCATGCTCCACGCTCTCGACGACCTCGACGGGCGGCTGATGCTGGGCCTGGGCTTCGGCTATCTGATCACCCTCATCATCGGGCTGGCCGCGGTCGCCCACCGCCCCGGCCCCCAGCGGCCCGGTGTCTGGATCCAGTTGTACGACGAGGGCCTCGCGCACTACCGCCAGGGTGCCCGCGGGCCCACCGTCCTCGCCTGGGGCCAGATAGAGCGGGCCGTCCACCATGTGACCCGGGTCGAGGACTCGTACGGCCGGGAGATCCGCCGGGTCCACTCCCTGAGCGTCACCGCCCTCTCCGGCGCGGTCCGCCCGGCCGACCGGGGCACCGTCACCCTGCCGCCCGGCTTCCCCGACGCCGAAGTGCTGGCCCGGTACGTCACCGGCCGGACCCGCTGACCGGGCCCGCTGACCGGGCCCACGGACCGGGCTCCGGCCGCGCACTGCACCGCCCGGACCGGACGCGCCGCGGCCCCGGTGCGCCGGCACCGGGACCACGGCACGGAGTTCTTCCCGGGGACGCCCCTCAGCGCGTCCCCACCGCGGCCCGGACCGCCCGCCGCGCCATCGCGCAGTCGTCGTGCAGCCGCCGCAGCAGCAGCCGCTGCTGCTCACCGGCCGACGGTCCGCCGGGGGCGCCGCTCACCGGCGGGGCCTCCCGCATGGTCCGCTGGACCGCCGTCTCGTAGGTGCGGATCTCCCGGGTCAGCACCAGCATCAGATTCACCAGGAAGGCGTCCCGCGCCGCGGGCCCCTTCCTGGTCGCGAGCTGGCTGATCCGCCGCCGCTCGGCCGGGGCGTCCCCGAGCACCGCCCAGAGCGTCGCGAGGTCGTAGCCCGGCAGGTACCAGCCCGCGTGCTCCCAGTCGACCAGCACCGGCCCGGCCGGGGACAGCAGCATGTTCGACAGCAGCGCGTCGCCGTGGCAGAACTCCCGGCCCGCCCGCCCGCCCGCGGCCCCCGGGCCCCGCAGCAGCTGCCGGAGGTCACTCAGATCGCGGTCGGTGAACAGACCCAGTTCGTGGTACCGGGAGATCCGGGAGCCGTAGTCCAGCGGGGCGTCGAACAGACCGGCGGGCGGCCGCCAGTCGTTCAGCCGGGTGATCGCGCCCACCGCCGCCCGCACGTCCGCCCGGGGCGGTGCCTCCGCCGGATGCCGGGCCAGCGCCGCCGCCCGGCCCGGCATCCGCTCGATCACCAGGGTGCAGTTCTCCGGGTCCGCGGCGACCAGCCGCGGCATCCGGACGTCCTGGGGGCGGTGCCGGACGAACGTGCGGTAGACCGCTATTTCGTGCCGGAACCTTTCCTTCCAGACCGGGGAGTGGTCGAGCAGGCATTTGGCGACCGCCGTGGTCCGCCCCGCGGTGCCGACAATCAGCACGGAGCGGCCGCTGCGCCGCAGTACCTGCACCGGATGGAACTCCGGGCAGATCCGGTGCACCGAGGCCACCGCCATCCGCAACTGGGTGCCCTGCGGACCGGAGAGGTCGATCCTGCCGCTGAGCGGCTGGCCCGCGACCGGGGCCGGCCGCCGCAGCCGGTTCGCGGGCTTGGGATCGAGATACGGTCCGGAACCGGCCGGCGCGGCGGAACGCTGCGGCCGGAGCGGGGCGGACACGGAGGACGATGCTGTGTACATGGGGGTGAACAGATCCCTTCGTGCGCCGACGGAATGCGTGCGCCGCCCCGGCCCCGGTGGCCCCGCACCCTGGGGAGTGCGGACCTCCGGCGGGCCGGGGTGGCGCGTTCCTACGTCACACCAGCGCACGGGTGGCACACCATCTGGCGGACCCTGGCGAACCCTGGCGAATAGTCGCCACCCCCCTGGCGCGGGGCTACTGTCGACTCAGCCGAGAACCTGGGGGCTTTACGTGACCGGAGGACCCAACACCCGCCTGAGCGACCTGTTCGGCATGGCCGGCTGGTCCAAGGGCGAGCTGGCGAGACTCGTGAACCGGCAGGCGGCGGCCCTGGGCCATCCGCAGCTGGCGACCGACACCTCGCGGGTGCGGAGGTGGATCGACATGGGGGAGATCCCGCGCGATCCCGTACCGCGGGTGCTGGCCGCCCTGTTCACCGAGCGGCTCGGCCGTGTCGTGACCACCGAGGACCTGGGCTTCGTCCGGAGCGGGAGAGCGGGCAGGCGGAAGGGCGCACGGGCCGCGGAACAGGCGGCGAACCCCGAAGGCCTTCCCTGGGCCCCCGACCGGACGGCGTCGGTCCTCACTGAATTCACGGGAATGGACCTCATGCTCAACCGACGCGGGCTGGTGGGCGCGGGCGCGGCGCTCGCCGCGGGCTCCGCACTCACCGGCGCCATGCACGACTGGCTGCACAGCGACCCCGCACTCGTCACCGACTCCACCCCCTTCACCGCCCATGCCGACCCCGCCGGGTACGACCGTTACGAGGCCGCCCCCATCGGGTCCCAGGAAATCCAGGCCCTGGAGCGCTCCGTCGAGGTCTTCCGGGCCTGGGACGCCTCCCGGGGCGGCGGGCTCCAGCGCAAGGCCGTCGTCGGCCAGTTGAACGAGGTGGGCGGCATGCTCGCCTACCGCCACCCCGACCACCTCCAGCGGCGGCTGTGGGGCGTGGCCGCCAACCTCGCCGTACTCGCCGGGTGGATGTCGCACGACATCGGCCTCGAACCCACCGCCCAGAAGTACTTCGTGATCGCCGCACACGCGGCGCGCGAGGGCGGCGACCGGCCCCGGGCCGGGGAGGCGCTCTCCCGGGCCGCCCGCCAGATGGTCCATCTGGGCCGCCCCGACGAAGCCCTCGACCTGATGAAACTCGCCCAGTCCGGCTCCGGGGACGAGACCCTGCCGAGGACCCGGGCGATGCTCTGCACCATCGAGGCATGGGCCCAGGCGTCCCTGGGCCAGGGCCAGGCGATGCGCCGGAAACTGGGCGAGGCCGAGGACCTGTTCGTCTCCGACCGGAGCGATGTGCCGCCGCCGAGCTGGATGCAGATGTTCGACGAGGCCGACCTGCACGGGATGGAGGCGCTGGCGTACCGGACCCTCGCCGAGCACGAACCGGCGGCCGCCACGGTCGCCCGGGGCCACGCCAGAAAGGCGCTGGAACTGCGCGAGGGCGGACGGCAGCGGTCCAAGATCTTCGACTACATCTCGATGGCGTCGGCCTGCTTCATCGCCGACGACCCCGAGGAGGCCGACCGCTACGCCCGGCTGGCACTGGTCTCGATGGGGGAGACCTCGTCGCACCGGACCTGGGACCGGCTGCGCGAGATGTACCGGCTGACCGGCCGCTACGCCGGGCACGGCACGATCGGGGGGTTGCGGGAAGAGCTGGAGCGGGTGCTGCCGCACAGCCCGGGCGGACGGGCCGGGTCCCTGGTCACCTGAGCCGGCCGGCGGCCGCCTCCCGGATGCCGGGCGGGGTCAGGCGCTGATCCGGGCCACCAGGACACAGGCGTCGTCCCGGCGGCCGGTACCGAAGGCCCCGGCGACGATCCGTACGCCGTCCTGAGCGTCGCGCGCCTCCGATAACAGGGGTGCCAGCGCCAGCAGTTCCGTCGCCGCGGACTCCTCGGCCGCGCCGGTCCGGGTCAGTCCGTCCGTGTGCAGGACGAGCAGATCGCCGGGGCGGAGCCCGACCTCGTTCTGTTCGTAGCGGGGCGCCGAAACGGCGCCGAGCAGTACCCCGTCCGGCGGAGTCAGCGGGCGCCCCGTCCCGTCGCGGAAGAGCAGCGGGGCGGGGTGGCCCGCCTGTGCCCAGGCCAGGGTGCGCCGCGCCGGGTCGATCCGGCAGCACACCGCGCTGCCGAGGGTCGGCTGCGCGGCGGACTCCAGCAGATGGTTGAGATGGCCCATGACGGCACCGGGCGCGATACCCGCCACCGCCATCCCGCGCAGGGCGCCCAGCAGCATCGCCATCGAAGAGGTGGCGGCCACCCCGTGCCCGGTGAGGTCGCCGACGCTCAGGACGCAGGCCCCCGAGGGCAGTTCCAGCGCGTCGTACCAGTCGCCGCCGATCAGATCGGAGTTGTCGGCGGGGAAGTACCGGGCGGCGACGTCGAGTTCGGTGGGGCCGCCGAGGGGGAAGGCGAGCGAACCGCGCCACGGCGGCAGGACCGCCTCCTGCATCTCCACGGCGATCCGGCGCTCTGCCTGTTCCCGGTGCCGGCGGCGGCGGAGCGTCTCCCGGCTCTCGCGGACCGCCTCCTCGCTCCGGCGCAGGGCGCTGACGTCCCGGAACACCGCCCACATGGAGGCCGTCGAACCGTCGGCGTCGAGGACGGGCTCGCCCATCATATGGACGGTGCGGACCTGCCGGTCGGGCCGGACGATCCGGAACTCCCCGTCGATCGGACGGCCGTCGACCAGACAGCCGGTGACCAGGGCGGTGAGCAGCCCCTGGTCCTCGGGGTGGACGACGGACGGCAGTTCGTCGAGGGTCATGGCACCGCTGCCCCGGGGACGCCCGAGGATGGTGTACAGCTCGTCGGACCAGTTGACCGCGTCGGTCAGCAGATTCCACTCGGCGCTGCCGACCCGGTTGAGCAGGGTGCCCGAACTCTGGGCGTGGTCGGCCTCCAGTGCCGCGAGCACGGGGGCGCCGGTGAACGGCTCGGCCGCGGTGAACCCGTGGGCCTCGGGGAAGACGCCGGACGCGGGGAAGACACCGGAATCCGGGAGTACGGCACAGGCGGCCGGACCGTCGTCGCCGGTGCCCCCGGGCAGCCCCTGCCGTAACTGCCCCAGATGGGCGCCGAGATCGTCGAGCTGGTGGACCGCGAGATCGCACAGGGCCCGCTGCCACCGGCCGTGCGGACGGTCGTCGGCGACCGCGTCGCGGCGGACCGCGTCCACCGCCCCCCGCAGCCTGCGCGCCCTGCTGATCAGCGCGTCGACGGCGACGGCGCCCGCGTCCGGCCCGCCCTCCGGCAGCTCGCCGGGACGGTCCTCGAACACATGGGAGGGCATGTCGTACTCCGATGCGGGCGTGGCCTCGGGCCAGGTCTGACACGGTCGGAACATGGGGTCGTTACGACTGTTGCACAGGGAGCGGCGGCTCGTAAGGCGTTTGGCAACACTCGACCAGCGGGTGCCGATGGCATATGTCATCGAAGGGGCGGGCCGGGTGCGGCGGCGGGTGATCGGAACCTGTCTACCCTGCCGGGCGCGCCCCGTGGAAGAGGCACAGGGGGAAGACACCCGTGCGATCGACCTGCCCCGCAAGGGTTTTCGGCCGCCGGGAGAGTGTCCGGGAGGAAGCACCCGTACGGACCTCCGCGGCCGTAGGTCCTCCGGCGCAACGGCCCCTTCGCCATCGCCCGGCGGTGGCGGCGTCCGAGGCGTCGGGCCCCGGAACTCATGCCTCCGCCGGGCCGGAGGCGGGCGGGGGAGTGTCCCCGCCCGGCCGCAGGGCACAGGCGGGAGAGAGAGTGCGCGTGCCGGGCGTCGCGGCAGGCAGGACTCCGCTGATACGGGCCCGGCCGGTCCCGGGGTACCGCGCCCGCCCCCTCCGCGGGCGCGGTACCCCCCGGAGCGGCGCGGATCAGACCCCCGCGGCCGCCTCCCAGCGCTCCCGGTGCAGAAACGCCAGCCTGGCCCGCTTCTCCGGCTTCGCTATCTCCGGTCCCGCCTCGAAACCGGCGCCGAGCATCCTGGCGATCGCCTTCTCGTTACGGGCGTCGGGTTCGACGACGACCCGCCGGGCGGCCGGGTCGGCGAACACATAGCCGAGGAGCGCGGCCATCAGCCCGGCGGTGAAGCCGCGTTCACCGCCCGGCGCGCCCGCGGCCGCCGGGCCGATCAGCAGATGCACGCCGACATCGCCGGGCAGTACCTCGTAGCACTCCCCGAGCGGGTCGGCGGCCGGTTCGTAGGTCTGGAAGAGCGCGACCGGTTCGCCGTCCCGTTCGACCAGGAAGGCGTGGTGGGTGCTGAGGGAGTCCACGTATGCGTAGATCTCCTGCACCTGCTCGCGGCTGTGGCCGAGCATGCCCCAGAACCGGGCGCGCTCCGCGGTGACCCAGGGGTGGACGGTGTCCAGGTCGCCGGCCGGGTCCAGGGTGAACACGCGTACGGTGCCGAAGCCTTCGGTCTTCTGCTCGTGCACGGCCTCGCGCACGGCGGCCGGGGCCGGGGGAGCGGCGGCGGGGGAGTCAGCGGACATCGTTCGGGGTCTCCTCGGTGAGCTTGTTCCAGTCGGTGACCACGGGGGCGAGTTCCCCCGCGAGCCACAGGGGCAGCTGGTCGCGGCGGTGGGGGGAGCCCGGTATCCCGGAGGCCCCCAGCGGCACGATCCAGCGGCTGTTGTCGCGCCGTGCCAGGTCCCAGACGTAGCGGGCGGCGGGTCCGCGCCAGCTCAGGTCGGTGACCCCGGGGACGCTGGTGGTGGCCAGGACGCAGTCGTGGTCCCCCGCGAGCCCGGGCCAGCCGCCCTCGGGCGGGGCATCGTGCTCCCCGCCGGGCAGGGCCTGCCACGGCGCGAGCCGGTGCCGGTCCCCCCAGGTGTCCTCGGGGCGCCCGGCGCGGGCCGTGGCGACGTCCTCCAGCCCCTCCCGTACCGCCTCCGCCACATCGGCGCGCGACAGCGCAGGGGAGGAGAGCAGCCCTTCCAGAGCGAACGCGACCCGGGGTACGAAGGCGGTCCAGGGGCGCAGTTCATCGGGCCAGGCGCCGCCCGCGACGGACTTGGCCAGGCCCTCGAACACGGGGTGCGCGGCGATCCGGCGGACCACGGCCGCGCGGACGTCCGCGTAGAGCGCGGCCTCTGCGCTGCCCGCGTCCATCCGGAGGTCCCAGCCCGCGAGCCGGTCGCGCAGCGCGGCGGCGGCCGGGCTCGGCCCGTCGAGCCGGGCCAGCAGCGCCAGCAGGGGGCGGGCGGACTCGATACGGGTGTCGGTGTGGACCTCCGCCATGCCCTCGGCCGTCCAGCTCCGCCTGCCGTGGAGCAGTTCCCGGATCCGCGCGGCCCGGTGAGGGGCGGCGAACTCCACGCCCAGCGGCTCGGCGAGCCCCCGCTCGTTGGCCATCACGGCGATCGCGCCGACCGCCCGGCGGGGCAGCGGCCGCCAGCCGCGCCACGCGTACCGCGGCTCCCAGGCGGGCACGGTCCGCAGCAGGTTCTCCCGGTCCCGGTGGGGCACCCGCCCCGCGACCCGGTGCAGCAGCCCGCCCCGGGTGTCGGCGGCGAGGACGACGTTGACGGGCTCCGCCCAGCCGTCGAGCGCCCGGTCGACATCGCCGACGGTACGCGCCCGCAGCAGCGCCGGGAGCGCGGCGAAGCCCAGATCGGCGGTGACCCGCGGCGGGGTGCGCAGACTGAGCACCTCGGCGTCGTCCCGCCCGCCCACGACCACCGGGCCGCGCTCGGTCTCGATCACCTCGACGTCCACCGGCGCGCCGCCGGCCACCTCGATGGTCTCGGTATGGACCCGGGCGGGCCGCCAGCCCCCGGGGCCGAGCGCTTCGAGACCGCCGTCGGGCAGCTCGCGCAACTGCTCCCGGTACAGGTCCTGGTAGTCGGCCATGGCGTTGGTGATGGCCCAGGCGACCTCGCCGGTGTGGCCGAAGTGTTGGATACCGGGCACCCCCGGCACGGCGAGCCCGACGACGTCGAACTCGTCGCAGGCCAGCCGGATCTGCTGGTAGACGCCGGGCTCCTCGATGGCCCGGTGCGGGTCACCGGCGATCAGCGGGGCGCCGTGCGCGGTGCGGCCTGGGCCGACCAGCCAGCCGTTGCTGCCCGCGCCGTTCGCCCCCTCGGCGGAGAAGAGTTCGACCGCGTCGACGCCGAGCGTCCGGGCGACCTCCTCGCGCCAGATCTTGGTGGGGAACCCGGCGAAGAGGATATGGGTGCTCAGCCAGATCCCCAGGGGCACCCACGGCTCCCACGGCCGGGGTTCGAGGCCCGCCTCGGCGAACCGGGGATCGCGCCGGGCGCCCTCGGCCATCCCCGCGTCGACACCCGCCGTGTACTCCCGCACCCAGTCGGCGGTGGCCTCGTCCAGCGAGAGATAGCAGCGCCGTGCGGTGTCGTCGATGCGGGACCGCCGCGCGAACGCGTCCCAGCCCGCGGCCGCCGCGCCCAGGAAGCCCGCGGAGGTGCCCTGCGAGCGGCGCCGTTCGACCTCGATCTGCCAGCCGCGGTCCACGGCGGCGTTCCGGCCCTGGGCATGGGCGAGCGCCGCCGTGCTCTCCGCCCGCAGATGCGGAATCCCCCGGTCGTCCCGGTAGACCTTGAAGTTCACCTGTCCCGCCCCTCGATGACGACGCCCCAACTCGTTTAGGTTAGGCTCCCCTAAGTTACTGTACGGGCGTTCGGATGAACAAATGCGAACGAACAGGGAGGAGCAAGGCGTGGGGCATGGCTGGGAGGGTGTGGTCCTCAAGCTGATGCGGGGGAAGGACTTCCGGTTCACCGTGACCGGAACCGAGGCGGTCGGCGACCGCTACCACCGCGTCCACTTCACCGACGGCGGCATGCTGGCGCAGACCGGCGTCCACCCCACGATGTGGGTCCGGGTCTGGTTCGAGAACGCGGGCAAACCGCACCAGCGCGCCTACACCCTGGTCGACCCCGACCCCGAGCAGGGGACCTTCAGCCTCGAATTCGCCCTCCACGCCGGCCCGGCGTGCGACTGGGCCCGCGCCGCGCGTCCCGGCGACACCGTGGACGCGACCCTCCAGGGCACCGGCTACACCGTCCCCGCCCCGCTGCCCGGCCGGCTCGTCCTGGTCGGCGACCCCGCGTCGCTGCCCGCGATCAACTCCCTGCTCGACGCGGTCCCCGAGGTCCCGGCCACCGTCTTCTTCGAGACCGGCCACGAAGCCGACGAGCAGCTTCCGTTCCGTCTCGACCCCGCCCGGCACGAACTGCGCACGGTCCCCCGGACCGAGGGCGGCGCCGGCCTGGTCGCCGCGGTGAAGGCCGCCCTGCCGGGCCTGATCGGCGACCCGACGACCGCGTATGTGTGGATCGCCTGCGACACCGTCACCACCCGGACCCTCGCCTCGTACGCCCGCAAGCAGCTCGCTCTCCCCAAGGACCGGGTCGACGCCCTCGGCTACTGGCGCGCGACGGCCTGAGGCCCGCCGGGCGGGGCGGGGGAGCCGCGAAGGCGGCCCGGCCGGGCGCCACGGCGGATGCCCGCGGCCGGCCGGCTGCGCCCGGCGCGCCCCCGCTCCCGGACGGCTCCCGTGGCCCGGGCCCCAGCCGCCCGATCATGGCGTGTAATACTCGCTTCATGAGTTCACCTATGACAGGTGTGCGGGTCCGGGGCTCCGGAGGGGGCGTGGTGATCCGCCGGGCGACGGCCGCGGACGCCAGGCCGCTCACCAGGATGGTGCGCACCTCGGGCGCCTACGAGGGGCACTACGCGTCCGTCGTCGCCGGAGTCACCGTCGGCCGCGACTACATCGAGGCCCAGCAGGTCCATGTCGCCGTTGGCGCCGACGGCGCCCGGCTCGGCTTCTACGCCCTGCTGACCGAAGCCGCCGAACTGGACCTGCTGTTCGTCGCCGACCGGGCCCAGGGGCTCGGCGTCGGCCGCCTGCTGATCGCCCATATGGCGGACGAGGCACGCCGCCACGGCCTGGACACGGTCCGCGTCGTCTCCCACCCGCCCGCCGAGGGTTTCTACCGAGCGATGGGCGCCGAACGCACGGGCACGGCACCCCCCAACCCGCCCGCGGTGGCCTGGCCCCGCCCGGAACTCCGCTTCAGGATCCCCGCCGCGGGGTGACCCGGCCGGGGCGCGCGGCGGCCCTGCCGTGCCCTCTTCATCGGGCGACCGCCCTCCGGTGACCGCCCGGTCCGCGGGCGCCGCCCGGCCGGAGCGGCCCCCGCCGTGCCGCCGCCGTCAGGAGACCGCCGTCCGGTGCACGCCCGGTCCGCAAGCGTCGCCGGGCCGGGATTCCGCGGCCGTCGCCGGGCCGGGGCCTCCGGGCCATGAACTCCCGGCCGGAGTGCCGGTCGGCGCCCGTCCCCCGGGCCGTCCCCCGGGCCGGACGCCGCTCCGGTCCCGCGCCCCCGGCCGGAGGCCGTCCCGCGTCAGACCACCGCGCCCGACGGATGCCGGTCGCGGGCGGTCCGGGCCGGATCGCGGCGCGGGCGGTCGCGCCGGCCGGAGGTGAGGATCACCGCCAGCGGCATCGCCGTGAAGACCGTCGACGCCACCCCCACCACGACCCCCGCCAGCAGTGCCACCGAGAAGTCGGCCAGCGAATCGCCGCCCAGCACGGCCAGCGCGGCCAGGACGAACAGCGCCCCCATGCCCGTGTTCACGGTCCGCGGCAGGGTCTGTGCCACCGCCAGGTCCGCGAGGTCGGGCCAGGCCGCGCGGGGTGCCGACCGCCGCAGCTCCCGCAACCGGTCCAGGACCACGACCGAGTCGTTCACCGAATAGCCCACGACCGTCAGCAGCGCCGCCAGGAACACACTGTCCACCGGCTTGCCCAGCCAGGCGAAGAGCCCCACCACCAGCAGCACGTCCTGCGCCATCGCCGCGACCGCCGACACCGCGAAGGTCCAGCGGAACCGCAGGGCCAGATAGGCGAGCTGGGCGGCGACCGCCACTCCCAGCGCGATCAGCGCCTGGGTGCGCAGCTCGGACCCGAGGCTCGGCCCGATCCGCTCGTCGCGCTCCACCCGGGCCCCGTCCGCGACCTCCCCCAGCGCCGCCCGGATCCGGGACTGCTCGGCGTCGCTCAGCTCACCGGTGCGTACGGTGATCCCGCCCTCGCCGGACTCCTGCACCACGGCCCGCGGGAACCCGGCGTCCGACACCGCGCGGCGCGCGGTCTCCGCGTCGACGGAGCGCCCGGTCACGTACTCGGTCTGACGGCCGCCGGTGAACTCGACGCCGAACTCCAGCCCGCGCACTCCGATCCCGGCCACCGCGGCCAGCAGGAGTCCGCCGCACAGGCCCAGCCACAGCCTGCGGCGGCGCATCAGCCTCGGCGGCCGCCGCTCCAGCCGGGTCCGCAGCCGGCCCTTGGCCGCGATGCCGGTCAGCCCCGGCCGCCGCCGTACCCACGACCGGTGCAGCGTCCACTCGGCGAACAGCCGGGTGATCACCATCGCGGAGACCAGGGACGCCAGTACCCCGATCGCGAGCGTCACCCCGAAGCCCTTGACCGGGCCGATCGCGAAGGCGAAGAGCAGCCCCGCCGCCAGCAGGGTCGTCACATGGGAGTCCGCCACCGCGCTCCACGCCTTGCGGAAGCCGGTCCGCAGCGGCCTGCGGGGATCCGTGTCCCCCTTGCCGCGCGGGAACTCCTCCCGGGCCCGTTCGAACACCAGGACGTTCGCGTCGACCGCGATACCGATCGCCAGGACGAACCCGGCCAGTCCGGGCAGGGTGAGCGTCGCGCCCAGCGCGACCACCGCGGCGTACGAGATCAGCCCGTACAGCGCCAGCGCGACCGTGGCCAGCAGTCCGAGCAGCCGGTAGATCACCACGATGAACACGCCCGTGCACACCAGGCCGATGACCGCGGCCCAGAAGCTCGCCCGGATCGCGTCCTCGCCCAGGGTGGGGCCGACGGTGCTCTGGTGGACGGTGGTCACCGGCACCGGCAGTGCGCCGCCCTTGACCAGCGCGGCCAGCTCCCGGGCCCCGTCCCGGTCGAAGCCGCCCGTGATCTGTGCCGAACCGCCGGTGATACCGGCGCCGCAGGCCACCGTGCGTTCCATCCCGGGGGCCGAGACGATCCGGTCGTCCAGCACGATCGCCACCCGCCGGGCCGGGTCGCCCGGCGCGGCGCAGGCCGCCTGTCCCGTGATCCGTGCCCAGTCCTTCGCCCCGCCGCCGCGGAACTCCAGGTCGACGGTCCAGCCGCGGCCGGACGCCGGGTCGAGCACGGCCTCGGCGTTCTTCACCCCGCTACCGGTCAGCGCGGGCGGGGCCAGGGCGAGGAAGCTGCCCGGCGCGTCCGGGTCGGCGAGCACCCGCGACCCGTCGGACGCCGGCGCGCCCGCGGGCCCGGCGACGGCCCGCTCCACCGGATGGAAGCTGAGCTGGGCGGTCCGGCCGATGGCGGCCGCGGCCTCCCGGGGGTTGTCCACACCGGGCAGTTCGACGACGATCCGCCGGTCGCCGGAGCGTGCGAGGGACGCCTCGGCTACCCCGAGCGCGTCGACGCGCTGGCGCAGCACCTCCAGGGTGCGGTCGGTGGCGGCGGCATCGGCCCGCACGGTGGGGGAGTCCCGGGTCTCCAGGACGATCCGGGTGCCGCCCCGCAGGTCGAGGCCGAGCTTGGGGGCCGAGGTCAGGGCCACCAGAAGGGAGACCGCGACGACGGCGAACGCGGCGATCGCCCGCCACAGGGTGCCGCGGGGCGCGCGGGATGTTCGGGCTGCCCGGGATGTCCCGGGCGTACGGAAGGGACGGGAAGGCATGGCTGCTCCACGTGCGGTGCGCGGACGCGAGGCGTCCGCGGACAGGAAAGGAGTCCGGCCCTGCGGGGCGGCCGCGCGGGGGCGGCCGGGCCCGGGGGACCGGAGGGCACACGTCCGGCACCCGTCCGGAATCACCGGCGGGAGTGCGGGAGCGCGGCGGACGAAGGCGGCCGCCGGAGGGCGGTCGCCGGAGCGTCAGTTGCCGTGGAGGTGAGGGGGAGCCCGGGTACGGGTGGGGCCGGTGGTACGGACCGGCGGGGCGCGCTCCTGCCGGGGCCCGGCGGCCTCGCGGCCGGTGGCCGGCGGCGGGGCCGGTGTAGCCGGCGCGGGTGCCGCGGCCGGTGGCCCGGCGGGCCGGTCGCCGCTGTCGGCCACCGCCGCCACGGAGGCCGGGGCGGCGGGAGCACGGCGCGGATCCGGACGGGTGGCCGAGGCGGCCCGCTGGAGGGTCTCGGCGCGGACCGGGGTCACCGCGTTCGCGCCGACGGCGGTCGCGGCCGGAGCGCCGGACGCCGGGGACCCGCCGGTCAGCGCGGCCATCACGGCCCACAGGGCGAGCAGCAGACCCGGCAACAGGGCCGCGAGTCCGACGCGTACATGCCGCCGCACACCGACCCCCTTCCGGCCGTGGACCGTCTGCCGGGATATGACCGGCCTGCTGATGGTGACGACAGCCTAGGCGACGGCGCCCGGCCGGTGGCAGGGCGGTGGCCGTCCGTTCGGAGGGCGGCGGGGCGGAAGACCGGGTCCGGTGGTCCCCCGCCGACAGGGGACCACCGGACCGCGGCCGGTCAGAGGGAGCCGCGGGGGACTCCGGTACGGGTGCGAGGACCGGGCCGGGTGGCGGAGCCGACTGCTCCGCCACCCGGCCCGGCCGTGACGGTGGGAGCGGCCGGCGCCGTCACGGTCACCGGCCGGGCGGCGGGGCCGGTCGGCCTTGTGCGCCGGCAGGTGCCGCTGTGGGGGGACAAGCGCCGGAAATACACCGCTTCCTCCGGGGTGGGGTACCGGGCCCGTTGGGGGGCGGGCCCGTCGAGAACGCCGGAGAGGACCCGACCCGGGGACTCAATCCAGGTCATGGCCCTGTCAAGCGGCGCGCTAGGAATCCTGGACTCCCGGCGCCCGCCGTAACAAGAACCTCTTTTGGCCGCGCTACGCGCGTCCCGCACGGATGCGGCGGGCCGCCCGGTCCGCCGCCGCGGGGCGGTCCGCGGCACCTGTGCCGCGGCCGTCCGCGGCGCCGCCGGGAGCCCTCGCCCGCCCGTCCGTTCGTACGGTTGCGCAAGGGAACCCGGCTGGGCCGGGGCCCTCGCCGTGTTCGAGCGGCGGCCGGTTGCGGGGCAGCTCAGTGCGGGCCGTGGAATCGAACAGAATTGGGCGCAGGGTTAAGTGACGCTGTTTCATATTTTCACAGCGTTCCTTCGTAATGGCGGGCCTCGGGGGGTAGCCGCCGCGCCGTGCCGCAACACCCTTCTGACCTGCTGTTCCCCTGGGGTCCGGCTCGCGCCCGCCGGGTCCGGCGCCCTGGTCCGTGAGGTGCGGGCCGATCGAGGGCGGGTGATATGAAGCGCTATGTCCATTGTCGGATCATGGCTGAAAATAGCTGCTTCGCTCGCGTCGCGCGCCTGCACCGGAACCCGTCCGGCCGCCCCCACCGGCCCGCCGCGCCCCCGCGGAAATCGCGTTGCCGCCCCGTCCGGGCGTCGGCTACTGTCACCCGTATGACTGCCGGGTCGGCCAAGTGCCGTGATCACAAAGGTTTCCCGGCCTCGGTTTGATGCCGGGGCGGGCGCGTGCCCCGCCGCATCTTCTTCCTCCCTCCGCTGAGCACCACCCCCTCGTGTCCGCCGTGCCGGAAACCCGGCCCGCGGACCGGTGGGCGATACCGGAACCACACGGAAGAAGAGCATGACCAACGATTTCAACCAGAAGATCATCGAAGAGTTCCGGGCCAACGACGGCAGGGTCGGCGGCCCGTTCGAAGGGGCCCGGCTCCTGCTGCTGACCACCACCGGAGCCCGGACCGGCCTGCCCCGCACCACCCCCGTCGGCTATCTGCCCGACGGCGACGGACGGGTCCTGGTGATCGCCTCCGCCGGGGGAGCCCCCGGCAACCCGGCCTGGTACCACAATCTGGTGGCAAGTCCCCGGGTGAACGTCGAGACCGGTGTCTTCACCTACGACGCCGACGCCGTCGTCCTCACCGGCGAGGAGCGCGACCGGGCCTTCGCCCGGGCCGTGGAGACCGACGACGGCTGGGCGGAGTACCAGAGCCGGACCAGCCGCACGATCCCCGTGGTCTCCCTCCGGGAGATCGCCCCCGACGGACCGCCGGTGATCAGCGGCTCCCAGGAGTTCGGCGACGTCCTCACCCGTATCCACGGCGTGCTGCGCCGTGAACTCGCCCTGATCCGGCAGGAGGTCGCCGCCTCCGGCGGCAGCCTGGGCGCCCAGCTGCGCCTCAACTGCCTCAGCCTCTGCCAGGGCCTGCACAACCACCACGAGGGCGAGAGCCAGGGCATGTTCCCGATGATCGCCCGGCAGTTCCCGGAGACGGCGGCCGTGATGGCCCGGCTCGACGAGGAGCACCGCAGGGTCGCGGAGCTGATCGGCGAACTCCAGCGCGTGGTCACCGCCGACGAGCCCGACACCGCGGCCGTCCTCGCCGAGGTCGACCGGCTCTCCGCCGAGCTGGAGGCGCATCTGGTCTACGAGGAGGAGCAGCTCATACCGCTGTTCCGGCGCTGACGCACCACCTGACTCCGGGTACGGTCCGTCCCGCCCGCGTGCGCCGCCCACCACGCGGCCGGGGCCGTACCCCGTCCCTTCGGCCGCCCCGGCCCGCCCCGGGGCGCGATTCGATGCGCCGGGAATCCACGGCCGGCCGGCCTCCCGCGCATCCCGGCCCGGCGCGGTGTGCTGTGGCGCGGCGCGGTTCAGCCCCCGGCCGTGTCCGCCAGCGTCTCCAGTACCGGTGCGACACCGTCCTCCCGCGCCAGCAGCGCCGCCAGCGACCGGGCCCGTATCCGGTGGCTCTCGTCACCGGTGGCCTTCCGCAGCGCCGCGGCCAGCGCGGGCGCCGTCAGCTCGCGCAGGGGTACGGTGCCGGGCGCGACGCCCAGGGCCACCAGCCGGGCCGCCCAGAACGACTGGTCGAACTGGACCGGCACGGGCACCGCCGGAACACCCGCCCGCAGCCCGGCCGCCGTGGTCCCGGCACCGCAGGCATGGACCACGGCCGCCATATGCGGGAAGAGCGCGCTGTGCGGCACTTCGCCGATGGTCAGCATGTCGTCGCCGTCGGCGCGCAGTCCGGCCCAGCCCGACTGGACCACCCCGCGCAGCCCCGCCGCCCGCAGCGCCCGCACCACGGTCGCGCCGACCCGTTCGGGATCCGGGGTCGTGGCGCTGCCCAGACCCACGAAGACCGGCGGCGGGCCGGCCGCCAGAAAGTCGGTCAGCCCGGCGGGGAGCGCCGTGCCGGGCGGATCGTACGGCCACCAGTAGCCCGCGATCCGCAGCCCGGGCCGCCAGTCCGCCGGGCGGGGCACGATCCGCTCGCTGAAGCCGTGCAGCACCGGCCACTCCCGGGCCTCGCGCTCCCGGCGGGCGCTCCGCGATCCGGCGCGCGGCAGGCCCAGCCGGTCCCGGAGCCCCCGGACCGCGTCGGTGAAGATGGCGTCCACGGACGCGTTCACCGCCCGGGCCGCCAGCCGGTTCCCCCGCCGCCCCCAGGACCGGGTACCGGTCATCGGCGGTGCGAACTCCCCGGTGGCGGCGTGCGGCTGGAGATAGACCCCCACGGCCGGCAGCTTCAGGCCCTCCGCGATCGCCAGGCCCAGCGGTGCCACCGACACGGACAGCAGCAGGACATCGCTCCGCTCCGCGGCGGCGAGCAGACCGTCCGACAGTTCCCCGGCCACGGCCCGCGCCAGCGAGACCACCCGCACCAGCTTTCCCGCGCCGGTTCCGCTGCGGTGCAGTCCGCGTCCCGCCGCCGACTCCAGTTCGGCCCGCGGATCGACGGGCAGCGGATGGAAACCGATCCCGGCCGCCCCGGCCAGCGGGGCGAACCGTTCATGGGTCACCAGGGTGACCTGGTGACCGGCCCGGGCCAGCCCGTGTCCGAGTCCGGTGAAAGGAGCCACATCGCCCCGGGAGCCCGCCGTCATGACCGCCACTCGCATGATCGCAGTATGGCCCGGGGGAAACCGGCCGGACGCCGCGCGGCACCCGGCACGGCCGGATCCGGCCAGACCGCGCGGCAGCACGGCCGCCGGACGGCGGGCCGCGGGGATCGTACGGATGTACGGGTGAGGTGGTGCGCGGTCCGCCCGCGCGCCGGGTCTCCGGCGGCCCGCGGGAGGGTACGCGCACCCGCCGGGCGGCCGCGGCCGCTCCACCGCGCCCCGTACGGACTTCCCGGATCTTCCGAACCGCCCGGTGCCGCCCGTCACCCGGCGGGCGTCCGGCCGCGCCGCCCCCGGACCGCGAGCGCCGCCGCGATCACCCCGTAGGGCAGGGCGAACAGCGCGAACAGCGTCCCGTGGCCCAGGTGTCCGGACGCGATGCCGTACACCCCGTACACCAGCAGCGTCGTCAGCTCCGTCCCCAGCCCCGCCAGCGAGGTGACGGTGGCCCGCGCCCGGCCGGTGAGGGACTCCTGGAGCCGGGTGTCGGCGACCACGTCGGCCGCCTGGAACACCAGGAACGCCACCGCCAGCAGGGCGAACCCGGAGGCCGATCCGGACAGGGCGCCGGCCGCCAGCAGTGCCGCCGCTCCCGCGAGCAGCGCGGCCGACGTCCCCGTACCCAGCCGCCGGGCGTGCCCGGCCCACAGCCCGCCGAGCGCCGCCCCGGCGTACAGGGCCAGCACCAGCAGCGGCACCTCGCGCACGGCCGCGCCCGTCGCGGCCGCCAGCAGCGGCACGTACTCGTCGAGGGAGCCCCAGACCGTGGTGAGGACGATCACCGTGAGAACGGCGTACCGTACGGCCGGAATCCGCCGTATCTCGCCGAGCCCGGCCCGCAGCGTCGCACCGTACCCCGCGCCCGTATCCGCCTCCGCGCCCGTATCCGCCTCAGGGTCCGCGCCCGCACCCCTGTCCGCGCCCGCGCCGGGATCCGGATCCGCCTCCGGCCCCGCCTTCCCCCAGCCGTCGCCCTCCGCCGCGCCGGCCGGTCCCGGCCCGCCGCCCCGCTCCGGCAGGGTCGCCGCGGCCGCCGCGCACAGCAGACAGGCCGCCGTGCTCGCGGCCCCGAGCGCGGTGAACCCGCCGACGGCGTACACCGGCGCGGCGGCCGCGGTCGCCACCGCCGTCGCGACCGTCCCGGCCGCGGCGGCCCGGCCCGTCAGCCGCGCATAGCGGTCGGCGGCCCCCAGATGCTCCAGCTCCTCGTACACCAGGGCCTCCAGCGCGCCCGACCCCAGCGCGCCGCCGACCCCCCAGAGCACAAAACCCGCCGCGAAGGCGGGATACGAGGGCACCGCCACCCAGAGCCCGAATCCGGCGCCCGTCAGCAGCGCACCCGCGACCAGCGCCGAGCGGCGGGACACCGTGTCCGCCCAGACCCCCGACGGCACCTCGGCCACCAGACCGGTGACCGACCAGACGACGAACAGTACCGAGATCTGACCCGTACTCAGCCCGTGCCCGGCGAAGAGCAGGGCGTACACCGGGTACAGCAGGACGAAGTCCCTGAGCGCGGCATAGAGGTACAGCTTCCGTGCCAGCAGACGCAGCGCGCGATCGGCGGACGGCGGACCGCCCGGACGGACGGACCCGGAGGATCCGGAAAGGAAGGAGGACACCACAACGGCTCCGGAGAGAAAGGACGGACGGCGGGCGGCAGGGGCACCCGCCGCGGGTGGTCCGCGGCAGCACGCTCCGGCCTCCGCACCGGCACTCTCCGGTCGGGGCTCACAGTCCTCGGTGAGGCATCAATGTCGTCGTCTCATACCGTCCAGCCTACGGGGGAGCCCCGCCCCGGGCGGGCGTATCACGGCACGATCACCCGGCCCGTCCGGGATCCCCCGCCCCGGCCGGGCCGACGTCCACGGCGGTCTCCGCCCACACCCGCTTCCCCCCGGCGAACGGCAGCGCCCCCGAAGCCGTCGCCAGCGCCTTGACGAGCAGCAGCCCCCGGCCCGAGGTCGCGTCCGGATCGAGCACCGTCGGCCGCATCGGCCCGCGCGGCGAGGAGTCGTTGACCGCTATCCGCAGCTTCCCGCCGGTCAGGGTGAGGTCCAGCCCCACCTGGCCCCGGGTGTGCGCCACCGCGTTCGTGACCAGCTCGGAGACGATCAGCAGCGGTACGTCCAGCGGACCGGTGGCACCCCAGGACCGCAGGGTGCGCTCGGTGAACCGGCGGGCGTGCACGATCGCGTCCGGCAGCCGCCACACCGCCCAGCGGGCCCGCAGCGGCCGGACGTCCGTACCGTCGTACCGCAGCAGCAGCACCGCCACATCGTCGTCGCGCCGGTCCACATTGGTCAGCAGTTCGTCGGCCGCCCGCCCCGGGTCCGCGGGATCGACCGCCGACAGCAGGGTCCGCAGCCGGGCCATCCCCTCGTCGAGCGGCAGGTCCGCCGCCTCGACCAGCCCGTCCGTCAGCAGGGTCAGCACCGTGCCGGGCTTCAGCCCGGCCTCCGTCATGGGGTACTGCGCGTCCGGTACGACCCCGAGCGGCGGCCCGCCCCGGACCGCCAGCTCCTCGGTGGCACCTCCCGGATGCCGCAGCAGCGGGGCCGTGTGCCCCGCCCGCACCAGCAGCGCCGCCCCGTCCTCCAGGTCGAGATCCACATAGCAGCAGGTGGCGAAGAGATCGGTCTCCATTCCGGTCAGCAGCCGGTTCGCCAGGCTCAGCACCACATCGGGCGGATGCCCCTCCACCGCGTACGCCCGGATCGCCGTCCGCATCTGCCCCATGATGGTCGCCGCCTCGGCACTGTGCCCCTGCACATCGCCGATCACCAGGGCGACCCGGCGGTCCGGCAGCGGTATCACGTCGTACCAGTCCCCGCCGACCTCCAGCCCCTCGGTGGCGGGCAGATAGCGGGCGACCGCCCGCGCCCCCGGCAGCGGCGGCAGGGTGCGCGGCAGCAGGCTCCGCTGGAGCGTCCGCGCCAGCTCCGTACGGGCGTCGAGGGCATGGGCCCGCATCAGGGCCCGGCCCACCAGACTGGCCGCCGCCGTCAGCAGAGACCTTTCCTCGGGGCCGAACCGGTGCTCCTCGTCCCACCCCACCAGACAGACACCGACCACCCGCCCGTCGGCCTGGAGGGGCAGTACCGCGAGCCCCCCGGGCCCGATGTCCACCAGACCGGGTTCCAGATCGGCCCCCGGCAGCCAGGCGGTGACCGCGCCCTCCCGCAGCGCCCGCCGCAGGGTGGGCAGGGTGCTGCTGGGCGCGTCCGGCCACTCCGAACGCCACTCCGTACGCCACAGTCCGGGCCAGGCCTCCGGCTCCGGCGGGTCCAGCAGGGTGACGAAGAGCCGCTCCGCCGAGACCTCCGCGACCGCGACCCGGCTGGCACCCAGCGGCTCCCGGAGCGCCGCGACCGCCGTCTCGCTCACCTCGCGGACCGTCGCCGCCCCCGCCAGGGCCGCCGACAGCCGCTGGACCTGCGACACCTCGTCGGCGGCGTTCGGCCGCAGATAGGCCGCGTCCGCGACCACCCCCAGCAGCCGGCCCGGCGTCCCGTCGGCCGCCAGGAGGATCCGGCAGCGCAGTCCCAGCCACCGCAGCTCACCGCTGAGACAGCGGACCCGGAAGGCGAGCTGGTGTTCGGCGGGCGCCCACGGACCGGGCTCCACCACCGACATCAGCGCCGGGATGTCGTCCGGGACGGCACAGGCGATGAGAGTGGCCGCCCGGCCGTCGAACTCGCCGGGCGGCAGCCCCAGCAGATCGAGTACCTGCTCGTCCGCGGTCATCGCGCCGGTGGCGAGGTCCACGACGAACGCCCCGCTGCGCACCGGCACCAGCCCGGCCCCGCCGTCCGGGCGCGGCTGCCCGCGGCGCACCAGCCGTGCCTCGAAGGCCTCGACCCGGGCCGCGACCTGGTCCGCGTAGAGTTCGAGAAGTAATCGGCGGTCGGCGTCGAACCCCCCGGGCACGGACCCGGCGATGACGAGACAGCCGCGCCGCCCGGCATGGCCGCCGAGCGGCAGGACGGCCAGGGCGGTGTCCGCGGGCCAGAGCGCGGCCCGCTCCCGCAGGCCGTCGCCCCGCTCCTCCTCCGGTTTCTCCGGTTCACCTAATTCTTCAGGTTCTTCCGGTTCATCCGGCTCTTTCGGTTTTGCCGGTCCGGTCGCCGGTCCGGCTCCGGGCCGTGCGACCGCGCCCGGCTCCAGCCAGTGCGGCCGGCCGGTGCGGAACGCGTCGGCGACGGGGGAGCGCTCGGCCAGCGAGAGTAACGACGGCATCCCGTAGCCCGTCGCCGCCCCCTCCGCGGCCTCGGCCAGCCGCAGCCGGTCCCCGCCCTCGTCCAGCAGATACACGGCCGCACAACCGGCCCCGCAGAACGTGAAGTCTTGCCTGGTCAAGGCCCGTATCGCCCCCAAAGCCACGGCCGTGCTCAGCTACCACGGCCGCCCTGCGGCAGCCGGAACCGGCCGCCCGGCGGGCCCTGCCGTGGTCGTCCACTCTAGGCCGCCGGACGGGTGAAGGGGGAGGGTTGGCACGACCACGTAATACGAGGCGGTGCGCCCCCGGCGATCCGGCCGGAACGGCAGCTCCGGCCGCCCCCGCCCCGGCCGCCGTCCCACGGGGCCGGACCCGGCGCCCGGGACCCCTCGCGGAGCCCCGGGGGCCGGGCCCGGTCCGGTTCAGAGCCTGCCGCGCCGCCGCTCCTGGAGCAGCAGCAGACCGAGATAGGCGCCGCCGATGGCCATCGTGTAGATGCCGACGGGCAGGTTCTCGAAGAGCGGCAGCTGCTGTGCGCAGAGATCCGCGAGCACCAGCAGCAGCGCACCGGTCAGCCCCGACAGCACCAGATGCGGGCCGGGCAGCCGGGTCAGCCGCTTGGCGACCTGCGGGGCGGTGAGCGCGACAAAGGCGATCGGGCCCGCCACGGCGACCGCACCGGCCGCCAGCACGATCGCCAGCAGCACGGCGGCGGACTTGGTCCGCCGCGGCTCGGCGCCCAGCCCCTGGGCGATGTCGTCGCCCATCTCGCCCGCGGCCAGCGGGCGGGCCAGCAGGGCCAGCGGCACCAGGGCGGCCAGCAGCACCAGCCCGATGGTCGTCGCGTCCTCCCAGGACCGGGAGGAGAGGCTGCCGTTGATATAGGCGGTCAGCGCGGACGCGTTGTCCCGCTCCATCGCGTACACGACGTACTGGGTCATGGCCTGGCAGATCGCGGCCACCCCGATACCCGCCACGACCAGCCGGGCCGGATTGCGGAAACCGGTGCCCGTCGACACATAGACCAGCGCCATCGCCAGCACGGCGCCCAAGAGCGCGCCGAGGGGGACCGGGACGGTGCCGGGCAGGAAGAGTGCCGCCATCGCGGCGCCCGCGCCCGCCCCCGCGGCCACCCCGATCACATCGGGGCTGCCCAGCGGATTGCGGGTGGCGGACTGGAACAGGGCCCCGGACAGGCCCAGGGCGCAGCCGGTGCCCAGCGCGACCACCAGGCGGGGGCCGCGCAGCCGCTCCAGCACGAAGGCGTCGCGGCCCTCGGCGCCGCCGCCGAGCGCCGTACCGAGTTCGGCGAGCGGGATCCCGAGCCGTCCCATCGACAGCGTCGCCACCGCGGCGGACGCGGTCAGCAGCAGCAGTCCGGCGGCGACCAGCACCGAGACGGGGCGTACCGACACGGCCGCGTACGGGCCGAACCGCACCAGCCCCTTCGGCCGTCCCGCGGCCCGCGGCGCGACGGGTCCGGGACCCCGGTCCACCGGCGCCGGGCCGAGGACCTGCGTCTTCGGGCCGGTCATGCGTTCCCCCTCATCCGGCGCACCGCGACCAGCAGCGCGGGCGCCCCCACGAACGCGGTGACGACCCCGACCATCAGCTCCTGCGGCCGCAGCACCACCCGTCCCACCACATCGGCGGCGAGCAGCAGCGCCGGGCCGGCCACGCACGAGAACAGGATCTGCCGGTGGAAGTCGACTCCGACGACGGCCCGCACCACATGCGGGACGGCCAGCCCGACGAAGGCGATCGGACCGACCGCGGCGGTCGCGGAGGCGCTGAGCAGCGTGGCCGCCAGCAGCCCGCCGGAGCGCACCAGCCACGGGCGGGCGCCCAGCGCGGCGGCGGTGGCGTCTCCGAGGGCGAGGGCGTTGAGCCCGCGCCCCAGCAGCAGCGCCAGCACCAGCCCGGTGGCGGCGAACGGCACCATCGCCCAGAACACCTCGAAGTCCCGGCCGCCCAGCGCGCCGACCACCCAGTACCGGTAGCTGTCGAAGACCTGCGGTTTTGTCAGGGTCACGGCCTGGATGAAAGCCATCAGTACGGCGGAGAGCACCGCTCCCGCCAGCACCAGGCGCACCTGGCTGCGGCCCGAACCGCCGGAGCCGATGGCCAGCACCAGCACTCCGGCCAGCAGGGCGCCGGGCAGCGCCCACCACATGGCGGCCGTGCTGCCGCTCGCCCCGAGGAAGGCGGTGGCGGTGACGATGCTCGCGGAGGCGCCCGCGTTGATGCCGAGCAGTCCCGGCTCGGCCAGCGCGTTACGGCTGACGCCCTGCATCAGGGTGCCGGCGACCGCGAGCGCGATCCCGGCCAGCACCCCCAGGGCCGTCCGCGGATAGCGGCTTTCGACGACCGCGGTGAGCTGGGCGTCCGCCGTACCCGAGAGGACGTCGACGACATCCGCGAAGGAGGTCGTGCGGCTGCCGAACATCACACTGGCGAACAGGGCGAGCGCGAGGAGCACAAGCCCCGCGGACATGCCGACAACCCGCCGGGCGGTGCCTCCCGGGTGGGAGACACCGCCCGGCGGTGCCGGTGAGATCGTGGCCATCTGGCGTACGGTCCTCGTGGTCCTACTTCTTGGCGGCGGCGACGGCCTTGTCGATCAGCGGCAGGTAGCGGTCGACCACCCACGGCACGGTCAGCGGGTTGATGATCGACGACGCGGTGACGAAGGAAGCGTCCTCACCGAAGACCACGGCACCCTTCTTGATCGCCGGGATACCCGCGTACAGCGGCTGCTTCTCGATCTCCTGGCGGTTCTTCGCGTCCGAGTAGAAGGTGAAGATCAGGTCGCTGTCCTTCAGCTTCCCGGCGTTCTCCAGACCGATCAGCGCCGAGTCGGTGCCCTTGGTCTCCGGGAACTGGTTCACCACCGGGTCGACGGTGAGGCCGAGGGAGGAGACCATCTTGACCCGCTGCTCCTCGGGCTTGAACACACCGAGGGTGCCGGGACCGCTGTTGTAGATGTACGAGAACTTCAGGTCCTTGTACTGGGGGCGGGTGGCCGCGGCGTCGGCGAGCTGCTTCTCGATGGTGGCGATGAGCTTCTTCGCCTCCTCGGGCTTGCCCATGGCCTTCGAGATGGTGTTGATCTGCTCGTCCCAGTTGGTGCTCCACGGCAGGTCCGGGTAGGCGACCGTGGGGGCGATGTCCTTGAGGACGTCGTACTGCTTCTGGGTGATGCCCGACCAGGGGGCCAGGATGAGGTCGGGGTCCAGCTCCAGGATCGCCTCGGTGTCCAGCTCCTCGCCGCCCGTGAACTGCTTGGGCAGCTTCTCGCCCTTCTTGGTCACGGCCTCGTGGATCCAGGGCAGGTAGCCGGTCTTGTCGCTGCCCCAGGCATAGCTCTCGATACCGACGGGCGTGGTGCCCAGGGCTATCGCCGTCTCGGCGGAGCCCTGGCCGAGGGTGACGATGCGCTTCGGCTCCTTCGTGATCTCCGCCTGGCCGAGGGCGCTCTTGATGGTCACGGGGAACGCGCCACCGCTCTTGGCGGCGGAGTCGGAGGACTCCTTGCCGCCGTCGTCCTTCGAGCAGCCGGCGACGGTGAGGACGACGGCCGCGGCCGTGGCCGCTGCGGCGAGGGCGCGACGACGTACGCGAGTGAACCCGAGCATGGATGTTCCTCAGAGAGTTGTGGAGGTGCGAGAACTGAAGCCGAAGCGCCGATCAGAGCCGGACGTCGTCGAGTTAGGCAAGCCTAAGCTAATGATGTCTTGATGTTCAACTCTGGCCGAAAAGAGCCGCCGGGCTGGCCCGTTCCTTCGCCGAGCGCCACGACTTCGACCGCGGATACGGCCCCGCCGTCAACCGTATGCTCCGGCTGGTGCGTGAAGGGGGCGACTG